>QJWD01000416.1 GCA_003235465.1 Nitrospirota bacterium
CGGCGAAAGCCTGGGCCTTGCGGGAGCGATGTGGATCATCCTCAAGGTGGTGCTGTTCTTCGGCCTGGTGATCGCATCGGGAAAATGGTTTTACCCGATCCTCAAACACCCGTTTCAGCACCGTGAGGGCAAGGGCTTCACCTTCGTTCTCATCCTCGGGCTTTCCTTCGGGCTGATCGCCGAGGCCATCGGCCTTCACATCATCCTCGGCGCTTACATGGCGGGTTTGTTCTTTCGCGAGGAGGTCGCCAACAAATACCTGATCCAGAAAGTGGAGGACCGCCTTTACGGCATCGCCTACTCGTTCCTCGGGCCGATCTTTTTCATCTCCCTCGGTTTTCATGTCACTTTCGGGGCTCTCATGGGCAAGGGCCTGTGGTTCATGATCGTGCTCACTCTGGCGTGCGCGGCGGGGCAGATCGTGAGCGCGGGTGGCATGGCCCGGCTCGCGGGGTTCAGCGGCCTTCAGTCGCTCACCGTCGGCGTCGGCATGCTGGGGCGCGCCGAGATGGCGTTCGTTCTCGCTTCAATCGGTTTTCACCAGGGCATCATCAGCGAGGAGGTGTTTTCCACGTTGCTGTTCGTCACCTTCCTGCTAAACCTGCTGACGATTCTCGGCCTCAAGGGTTGCGCACTCAAGCTGGCGAAGGAAGAGCCAGGCAGAAAAGAGGCGGCGTGAGGGGAGGGGGGCCTGTGGCCGCGAGCGCGGGTCGGCGGCATCGAGGTTAGCGGCTTCGCCGACCCCTCCCGGCCTCCCCTTGGTATGGGGAGGAGAATATAAAAGTTCCCCTCCCTCACAAGGAGGGGCTAGGGAAGGGGGAAAAAAATGCTCGTCTGATTTTTAGAGGCGATTTTTTTTGCTCAGTCTTCGATGGGCGGGTTGAAGGCGTCATTGAACCACCTGGCCGCGAGGGTGGCGACCTGATCGAGGGCGCCGGGCTCTTCGAACAGGTGGGTGGCCCCGGGGATGATTTGCAGGGCTTTCTTCACTTTCAGATGAGCCGATGCGGCCAGGTTGAGGTCGATCACGGTGGGGTCGTTGCCGCCGACGATGAGCAGCACGGGAGCGCGCACGTTTTCGAGGGCGTCACCGGCGAGATCCGGCCTGCCGCCGCGCGACACCACGGCGCGGATGGCATCGCGTTCGTCCGCGGCGGCGATGAGCGCCGCCGCCGCGCCGGTGCTGGCTCCAAAATAGCCGAGAGGCAGGGGCTTCGTCTCGCCGTGGGTTTTGGCCCATGCGGTGATCTGTACGAGGCGGCCTGCGAGAAAGGGGATGTCGAAGCGCAGCCGCGCGGTTTTCATGTCTTCCTTCTCTTCGTCTTCGGTCAAAAGATCGATGAGCAGGGTGGCGATGCCGCTTTGGTTGAGGGTCTTGGCGACGGCCTGGTTGCGCGGGCTAAAGCGGCCGCTGCCGGAGCCGTGCGCGAAGATGACGAGGCCCTTCGCCGCTTCGGGCAGGGTGAGGATGCCGTGGGTGGCCTGGCCGTCGATGGGAATATCGACCGCGCAGGGGGCGTGGCGATGGTGCAGTTTTTCCGCTTGCCGGGCAAGCAGGGTGCGCGCCGTGGTTTCGTCGACCTGGCTGAAATCGACGTAAAACTGACCGATGGCGCTGAACATCCCGGGTTGGCAGAGGCAGATGAACCCGTCGGCCAGGCCCTCGAACTGGGACTCGGTTTCGGGCGGGGCGACGGGGGTGGCGACGATCAGCTCATGCGGCTTTTGTTCCTTAAGCAGGGTGAGGGCCATGCGGACGGTGGCTCCTGTGGCGATGCCGTCGTCGATGACGATGATGTTTTTCCCTGCCACCGGCGCGGGCCGGTTCTCGCCGCGAAACAGTTTGTAGCGCGCCTCGATTTCTTTCTGGCGCGCGGCCACCTGTTCCTGGATGTACTCTTCCGAAACGGCGTAGGCGTCGGTGATGCCGCGGTTGATGTAGACGCCGCCCAGCCCGGCGGCGCCGATGGCGAATTCCTCGTTGCCCGGGAAACCGATTTTCTTGATGACGATGACGTCGAGCGGGAGGTGCAGGCGGTCGGCCACCTCAAAGGCCACGGGGATGCCGCCGCGCGGGATGGCGAGGATGAGCGCGTTCGGGTCGTCCTGGTAGCGCCTGAGTTTTTCAGCCAGCAGGCGGCCGGCTTCTTTGCGGTCTCGAAACATGGGTTTTTGGCAGCGGTTGCCGCTTTGACTTCGAGTGCGGGGGTGACAATTTTAGCACATTATCCATCGCAGAGTGCGGCGGATATTTTTCGCGCCGCGTTCAGGCTTCGCCGACCCCTCCCGGCCTCCCCTTGGGCAAGGGGAGGAGAATAAAAAAATTCCCCTCCTTCATAAGGAGGGGTTAGGGGAGGTGGGTCCTGTGGCCGCAAGCTAGATCGGCGATTTTCTTTCGCGGCTTCGCCGACCCCACCCGGCCTCCCCTTGATAAGGGGAGGAGTTAAAGAAATCCCTCCTTTGCAAGGGGAGAGGAAAAGAAAAAACCCGCTCCGGTTATCCGGAGCGGGTTTTAATTTAATCCCGGCCTCGTCCTACTCTCCCACACAGTCGCCCGTGCAGTACCATCGGCGCTGAAAGGCTTAACTTCCGTGTTCGGAATGGGAACGGGTGGGTCCCTTTCGCTATCAAGACCGGAAATCCTGAATTTTTAACAATTGAATTCGTTTGAAGTAGATGGCGAGTCGGGGAAACCCCGACCGCCCTGAAGAAAATTAAAGGTCAAGCCTACGACCGATTAGTACCGGTTAGCTGAACGTATTGCTACGCTTACACACCCGGCCTATCAACCTTGTAGTCTTCAAGGGGTCTTGTCTTCCCGAAGGAAGAAAAGATATCTTATTTTGGAGTTGGCTTCCCGCTTAGATGCTTTCAGCGGTTATCCGTTCCGAACGTAGCTACCTGGCAATGCAAT
>QJWD01000188.1 GCA_003235465.1 Nitrospirota bacterium
TATTTTGAACGTCCCTGCCTGCGCGCTTCCACCCCGAGGGTGTCCAGACTGCCGCGCACGACATGGTACCTCACACCGGGCAGGTCCTTGACTCGGCCGCCGCGGATCATCACGATGGAATGCTCCTGCAAGTTGTGCCCGACACCGGGAATGTAGGTGGTGACTTCCATGCCGTTGGTCAGGCGCACGCGGGCCACCTTCCTGAGCGCCGAATTGGGCTTTTTGGGCGTGGAGGTGTACACGCGCACGCATACGCCCCGCTTCTGCGGGCAGGACTTGAGGGCCGGGCTCGCAGTTTTTCGGACCGGCTTTTTTCGGCCTTCCCGAACTAATTGATTAATAGTTGGCAAACAAATACCCTCCCTAAATGGGCCAGGAATCCACCCGCTGGGGAATATTCCTGCAATTCCCCTTGAATGGCTTTAAAATCAAAGGGTTAATTTTTTAGGACTACAGGGTGAAAAGTCAGTTATTCTAACACCGTTTATCCGGTAGTCAAGCAAAAATATTTTAATCTTTTTCCGGAAAGCCCCTGTTATTCAACCGCCAGGGTCTCCTCTACGGGTTCTTTCTCCGGCTCCTCGATTTCCGGCTCCTCGATGCGGATACCGGCGTAGGCCCGGCAGCCGGTTCCGGCCGGGATCAGCCGACCCATGATGACGTTTTCCTTGAGGCCGATGAGGTTGTCCTTTTTGCCGCTGACGCTGACTTCGGTCAGCACGCGGGTGGTTTCCTGGAACGAGGCGGCCGAAATGAAGCTCTCGGTGCTGAGCGACGATTTGGTGATGCCGAGGAGAACCGGGATGCCCTTGGCCGGGTTTTTCTTGTCCCTGATCATTTCCTGGTTCTTTTCGTTGAACACCTTTTTCGTCACTTGTTCGCCTTCGAGGAAGTCGGTATCGCCGGGGTCCTCGATGATGAGGTGGCGCAGCATCTGCCGGACGATGACCTCGATGTGCTTGTCGTTGATGGCCACGCCCTGCAGGCGGTACACCTCCTGCACCTCGTTGACGAGGTAGTTCTGCAATTCCTTCTCGCCGAGCACCCGCAGGATGTCGTGCGGGTTGGAGGCGCCGTCCATCAGCGGTTCGCCGGCCACCACTTCGTCGTCCTCGTGCACGTTGATGTGCTTGCCACGCGGAATCAGGTATTCCCGTTCCTCGCCGGTGTCGCTCACCACCAGCACCTTGCGCATGCCCTTGACGAAACCGCCGAACTTGATTTTTCCGGAGATCTCGGTGATGGTGGCCTGCTCGTGCGGTTTTCTGGCCTCGAACAGCTCGGCCACCCGCGGCAGACCGCCGGTGATGTCCTTGGTCTTCGCGCTCTCGCGCGGAATTTTAACGATCAGGTCGCCGGCGTTGACGAAATCGCCCTCGGCGACGCTGATGTGCGCGCCGGCGGGCAGGATGTAGCGCCGAACCACCTCGCCCTTCTCGTCCTTGATGAGGATCTGCGGCTGTTTTTTCTCGTCGCGGTGGCTGATGATGATCTTGGTGGAGAGCCCGGTGATCTCGTCGAAATCCTCTTTCATGGTGCTGCCTTCGATGATGTCGGTGAACTGGATGGTGCCGGACATCTCGGTGAGGATCGAGTTGGTGTAGGGGTCCCACTCCACAAGCGTCTGATTTTCATGCGCTTCCTGGCCATCGACGACTTTCAGCTTGGCGCCGTAGACGATGGAGTAGCGCTCTTTTTCGCGCCCGTTCACATCCTGAATCACTAGGTGGCCGTTGCGGTTCATGACGATGATCTCGCCGCGCTGGTTTTTCAGGATGCGCAGGCCCTGGTATTTGACGATGCCGCCTTTTTTCGTTGAGAGGGTGGTCTGCTCCACCACCCGGCTCGCGGTGCCGCCGATGTGGAACGTGCGCATGGTGAGCTGGGTTCCCGGCTCGCCGATGGACTGAGCGGCGATGACGCCGACGGGCTCGCCCACTTCCACCCATTCCAGGGTGGCCATATTGCGTCCGTAGCACTTCATGCAGACGCCCTGCTTCGATTCGCAGGTCAGACAGGAGCGGATCCACACCGATTCGACGCCGGCGTTATCGATGGCTTCGACGGCGGCCTCGTCGATCAGGCCGTTGGCCTTGACCAGCACGCTGTTGTCGAACGGGTCGACGATGTCTTCCAGCGCCGTGCGGCCGAGGATGCGCTCGTTAAGGGGCTGGATGATCTCCCCCGCCTCGACGAGGGAGGAGGTGTTGATGCCCTTCAGGGTGCCGCAGTCCTCCTCGTAGATGATGATGTCCTGCGCCACGTCCACCAGGCGCCGGGTCAGGTAGCCGGAGTTCGCCGTCTTGAGGGCGGTGTCGGCCAGGCCCTTGCGCGCGCCGTGGGTGGAGATGAAGTACTGGATGACGGACAGCCCCTCGCGGAAATTCGCGGTGATGGGACTTTCGATGATTTCGCCCGAGGGCTTGGCCATCAGGCCGCGCATGCCGGCCAGCTGCCGAAGCTGCTGGGCGCTGCCGCGGGCTCCCGAGTCGGCCATGATGAATATGGAGTTGAAATCTTCCTTGGATTCGCCGGAGACGATGAGCTCGTCCTCGGTTTCCAGCTCGCGGAACATTTCCTCGGAAACTTTTTCGGTGATGTGCGCCCAGATATCGATAACTTTATTGTAGCGCTCGCCGTTGGTGATGAGGCCGTCCCGGTACTGCTTGTAAACCTTGAGGACCTCCTCGTTGGTCTTTTCCACCAGTTCGGCCTTGGCCTTGGGGATGCGCATCTGCTCGATGGAGATGGTGAGCCCCGCCTCGGTGGCGTACTTGAAGCCGAGCTCCTTGACGCTTTCGATGAGCTGCACCGCCATCTCCCGGCCCACCAGTTGGAAGGCCTTGGAAATCAGATCGGACAGGGATTTCTTGTCGAGAAGCCGGTTGACCAGGTCGAACGACATGCCCTTGGGCAGCACCTCGCCCATCATGATGCGGCCGGTGGTGGTCTGCACCAGCTCGCCGTTGACGCGCACGAGAATCTTCGCCTGCAGGTCGAGCTCGCCGGCATCGAATGCCGAGATCACCTCGCGCGGGCCGGAAAACACCTTGCCCTCACCTTTCACCGCGCCGCGCGCCTTGGTCATGTAATAACAGCCGAGCACGATGTCCTGCGACGGCACGGCGATGGGCTTGCCGTTGGACGGCGAAAGGACGTTGTTCGGCGACAGCATGAGCAGCCTCGCCTCGACCCTCGCCTCCATGGACAGGGGCACGTGCACCGCCATCTGGTCGCCGTCGAAATCGGCGTTGAACGCGGTGCAGACTAGCGGGTGAATCTGAATCGCCTTGCCTTCGACCAGTACGGGCTCGAAAGCCTGGATGCCGAGGCGGTGCAGGGTGGGCGCGCGGTTGAGGAGCACCGGGTGATCCTTGACCACCTCTTCCAGAACTTCCCATACCTCGGAGCGCTCCTGCTCGACCATGCGCTTGGCGGTCTTGATGGTGGCGGCGTAGCCCTTTTGTTCCAGCCGGTTGAAAATGAACGGCTTGAACAGCTCGAGCGCCATCTTCTTGGGCAGCCCGCACTGGTGGAACTTGAGCTCGGGGCCGACGACGATGACGGAGCGGCCGGAATAGTCGACGCGCTTGCCGAGCAGGTTCTGGCGGAACCGCCCCTGCTTGCCCTTCAGCATGTCGCTCAGGCTCTTGAGCGGCCGCTTGTTGGTGCCGCGCAGGGTGCGGCCGCGGCGCCCGTTGTCGAACAGGGCGGAGACGGCTTCCTGCAGCATGCGCTTTTCGTTGCGGATGATGATCTGCGGCGCTTTCAGCTCCTGCAACCGCTTGAGCCGGTTGTTGCGGTTGATGACGCGGCGATAAAGATCGTTGAGATCGCTGGTGGCGAAGCGGCCGCCGTCGAGCGGAACCAGCGGCCGAAGCTCCGGCGGAATCACCGGAATGACCTGCAGGATCATCCACTCCGGCTTGTTGCCGGATTTTCTGAACGCCTCGATGACTTTGAGCCGCTTGGCGATCTTGCGTTTGTTCATCACCGATTTTGTGACCAACATTTCCTCCTTCAGGCTGACGGCGAGGCCTTCGAGGTCGAGCGGGCGCAGCAGCTCGCGGATGCCCTCGGCGCCGATCATGGCCTTGAAGGTGTCGGGGAATTCCATTTCGGCCTCGCGGTATTCCTCTTCGGAAAGCAGCTGGCCGTGCTTGTAGTCGGAGTCGCCTGGGTCGGTGACGACGTAGTTCTCAAAATAGACGACGCGCTCGAGGTCTTTCAGGCTGATGTCGAGGATGTGACCGATGCGGCTCGGCAGGCCCTTGAAGTACCAGATGTGGGCGACCGGGCTCGCAAGCTCGATGTGGCCCAGGCGCTCGCGCCGGACCTTGGACAGGATGACCTCGACGCCGCACTTCTCGCATACCACGCCCTTGTGCTTCATGCGCTTGTATTTGCCGCAGTTGCACTCCCAGTCCTTGACCGGGCCGAATATCTTGGCGCAGAACAGGCCGTCGCGCTCCGGCTTGAACGTCCGGTAGTTGATGGTTTCGGGTTTCTTGACCTCGCCGTACGACCAGGAGCGTATTTTCTCCGGCGAAGCGAGCCGGACTCGCATGGCGTCAAACATGATGGGATTTTTTGGCTTTTCAAAGAATGTCAAGCTATCCACCAGGTTGATCTCCTAATATGAGGTTATATGCCGTTTCGTTCCCGCCCGGCATTTCGCCGGGCCGCCCTCGTTGCCCTGCCTCACTGATTGGATTCAATCAGCTCCACATCCAGACAAAGGCTCTGCAACTCCTTGACGAGGACGTTGAAGGACTCGGGCAGGCTGGGGCTCAGGTTGGTGTCCCCCTTGACGATGGCTTCGTACATGCGCTTCCTGCCCTCGACATCGTCGGACTTGACGGTCAGCATTTCCTGCAGGGTGTAGGCGGCGCCGTAAGCTTCGAGCGCCCACACTTCCATCTCTCCCAGGCGCTGGCCGCCGAACTGCGCCTTGCCGCCCAGCGGCTGCTGGGTGACGAGGGAGTAGGGGCCGGTGGACCGGGCATGGATCTTGTCGTCGACGAGATGGTGCAGTTTGAGCATATAGATGTAGCCCACCATGACTTTCTGGCGGAAAGCCAGGCCGGTGCGCCCGTCGTGCAGCGTCACCTCGCCCGAGGGCGGGCAGCCCCCTTCCTCCAGAAGGCGGCGGATTTCCTCCTCCTTGGCGCCGTCGAAAACCGGGGTGGCCATGTGTCGGCCGGTGACTTTGGCGGCCATGCCCAGGTTGGTCTCCAGAATCTGCCCCACGTTCATTCGCGAGGGAACGCCCAGGGGGTTCAGAATCAATTCGATCGGGGTGCCGTCCTGCATGAAGGGTAAATCCTCGGTGGGAACGATCTTCGAGACGACGCCCTTGTTGCCGTGGCGGCCGGCCATCTTGTCGCCCACCTGCAGTTTGCGCTTCATGGCCATGAACACCTTCACCAGCTTGATGACGCCGGGCGACAGGTCATCCCCCTTCTGCACGCGGGAGATTTTTTCATCCATCATGGTCTTCAGGATCTGAATCTGCTCGGAGCAATTGCTCTCCAGCACGCGCAGCGCTTCTTCGTCGACACCGGCGGCGGGAACCTTCGCGATATCCCTCGCGCTGATGCTGGAAAGCACCTCCTCGGTGATGTCCTCTCCCTTCTTGAACTTGTTCTTTCCAAGGGTGACGGCCTTGTCGAACTTGCCGCCGAGAAGCAGCGAGCGGATGCGCTTTTCGGTTTCGCTCTTGACGATCTTGATCTCGTCGTTGAAGTCGGTCTCGACGCGGGCGATTTCTTCCTCTTCGATGGCGAGGGTCCGCGAATCCTTGTCCACGCCCTTCCTCGAGAACACCTTGACGTCGATGACGGTGCCCTGGATGCCCGGCGGCACGCGCAGCGAGGTGTCGCGCACATCGCCCGCCTTTTCACCGAAAATGGCTTTCAGGAGTTTTTCCTCGGGGCTGAGCTGGGTTTCGCCCTTGGGGGTGATTTTACCCACCAGGATGTCGTTGGGCTTCACCGTGGCGCCAATGCGGATGATGCCGCTGTCGTCCAGGTTCTTGAGCGCCTCCTCGCCGACGTTGGAAATGTCGCGGGTGATCTCTTCCTTGCCCTGCTTGGTGTCCCTTGCTTCGACTTCGAATTCCTCGATATGCACCGAGGTGTAGACGTCGTCCTTGACCAGCTTTTCGCTGACGATGATGGCGTCCTCGAAGTTGTAGCCGTCCCACGGCATGAAGGCGACGAGCACGTTTCGGCCGAGCGCCAGCTCGCCGTTGTCCGTCGAGGGGCCGTCGGCGATGACGTCGCCCTTTTTCACCTTGGCGCCGGTGGCCACCAGCGGCCGCTGGTTGATGCAGGTGTTCTGGTTGGACCGCTGGTACTTGTACAGGGTGTAGATGTCGACGTTGGAATCCATCAGCCGGCTGCGCTTGGTCTTGATGCGGCCCTGCCTCTGGCCCTCGGTCCTCACCACGATGCGGGTCGCATCGGCGGAGATGACCTCACCGTCGTGCTCGGCCACCACCACGGCGCCGGAATCGTGCGCCACGATGGCCTCCATGCCGGTGCCCACCAGGGGCGCCTCGGCCTGCAACAGGGGCACCGCCTGGCGCTGCATGTTGGAGCCCATGAGGGCGCGGTTGGCGTCGTCGTTTTCCAGGAACGGCACGAGGGACGCCGCCACGCTGATCAGCTGCTTGGGCGAAACGTCCATGTAGTCCACCTTGTCGCTGGAGGACAGGGTGAAGTCGCCGCCCTTTCTGGCGGAAAGGATGGGCTCCACGAACTTGTTGTTTTTATCCAGCTCCGCGTTGGCCTGGGCGATCAGAAACAGGTCTTCCTTGAGCGCGGTGTGAAACTCGACCTCGTCCTTGGCGTAGCCCTTTTCCACCTTTCGGTAGGGGGTTTCGATGAAGCCGTACTCGTTGACCCTGGCGTAGGTGCTGAGCGAGGCAATGAGGCCGATGTTCGGGCCCTCGGGCGTCTCGATGGGGCAGATGCGCCCGTAATGCGTCGGGTGCACGTCACGCACTTCGAAGCCGGCGCGCTCCCTTGTCAGGCCGCCCGGCCCCAGGGCGCTCAGCCGCCTTTTGTGCGTCACTTCCGAGAGCGGGTTGGTCTGGTCCATGAACTGGGAAAGCTGGCTGCTGCCGAAAAATTCCTTGATCGCGGCGGTCACCGGCTTGGAGTTGATCAGGTCGTGCGGCATGGAAACGTCGACATCCTGAATCGACATGCGCTCGATGATGGCCCGCTCCATGCGCACAAGGCCGACGCGGAACTGGTTCTCCAGCGATTCGCCCACCGCCCGCACCCGGCGGTTGCCGAGGTGGTCGATGTCGTCGATGGCGCCGATACCGTTCTTGAGGTCCACGAGGTACAGCATGACCTTTTGCAGGTCCTCAAGGGTGAGCAGGCGGTTGTCCAGCGGAATGTCGAGGCCGAACTTTTCGTTCAGCTTGATGCGCCCCACCACCGACAGGTTGTAGCGCTTCGGGTTCTTGAACAGGTTCCAGAACAGGGAGCGCGCGATATCCGGCGTCGGCGGATCGCCCGGGCGAAGCCGCTTGTAAATTTCGCGGATCGCCTCCTCCTGGGTGGTGATTTTGCCCGCCGCCAGGGTGTCGCGTATGCAGGTGTCCGCCGCTTCCTCGTCGATATGGAGGATGCGGAACTCCTGCACCCCGCTTCGGGTGATGAAACCCAGCGTCTCCTGGGTGATCGGCTGGTTGCACTCGTGCACCACTTCGCCGGTCTCCGGGTCCACCAGTTCGTCGAACAGGTAGCGGCCGATGAGGCTCTCGGCGTCGATCTCGACTTTTTGCGCGCGGGCCATGCGCTGGATCTTCTTCGCCGCCACCGGCGTCACCTTCTTGCCGGCTTTCAGCACCACGTCGTCGCTCTTGCCGTCGACCAGGTCTTCCAGCACCTTGAAGCCGACGAGCAGGCTCTTCGAGGCCATGTGGTAGCGCGCTTCCTTGGGCGAGCACATGACCTTTTCGACGGGGTAGAACGTCTCGAGGATCGACGGCACGCTCATGCCAAAGGCCTGCAAGAGGACCGTCGCCGGCAGTTTCCGCCTGCGGTCGATCTTGACGTAGAGGATGTCCTTGATATCAAATTCGAAATCCACCCACGAGCCGCGGTCGGGGATGATGCGGGCGGAATAGAGGATCTTGCCGCTGATGTGGGACTTGCCCTTGTCGTGCGAGAAAAACGCGCCCGGCGAGCGATGCATCTGGCTGACGATCACCCGCTCGACCCCGTTGATCATGAAGGTGCCGGTGTTCGTCATCATGGGCATCTCACCAAGGAAAATCTTCTGCTCCTTGACCTCGCGCACGGAATTGATGACGATCTGGGAAACCTTCTCCGCCTTCAGTTTTTCCAGGATGTCGTCGGTGATCTCGGTGCGGGAGGGGATCAGGGTCTTGCCCGTCTCCGGATGCTTGACCTCCTCGACGATGTACTTGCCCGGCAAGTCTTTCATCGTCTTGGCGTTGAAGTCGATGGTCTCCTTATCGAAAAGCACCAGGCGCACCATGATTTTGATGGGGTCGGCATACACCAGCCCCTTCTGGCGGCACTCGCTCAGCTTGTGCTTTTCGTTGTAGGCGACTTCCTGACCGCACTCTTCGCAGACCACACCGGGCCCGCCAAGCTCGCGGTACTCGCCGCAGCCGCAATCCCAGACCCCCACCTCGTACCCGACGTACTCGATCCGGGCGTTGATGTTGAGGTCTGAAACCGGAAACACGTCACGAAACACTTCTTCCAGTCCCTTGACCTGGCGGTTTTTGGGCGCCAGGGTCCACTGGATGAAGGCCTCGAAAGACTTTTTCTGGATTTCGATTAAATTCGGTATTTCACTGACTGTCGGGATTCTTGAAAAGTTGAGTCGTTCCCTAAGATTTCCGCTCGCTCTCTGGGGAAGGATTTTCGACATAGGCTGCCTAACCCTCAATTTGAAAGATTAACAAACGGTTTTTGCCCCTCCCGCTGGAGAGGCAAGGTCGATCTTTCAATCAGGTCACTTGATTTCGACAGTCCCGCCGGCCTCCTCAACCTTCTTTTTAATCTCTTCAGCCTCTTCCTTGCTGACGCCCTCTTTCACCGGCTTCGGCGCGCCTTCAACGAGGTCCTTGGCGTCCTTCAGGCCAAGGCCGGTGATGGCGCGAACTTCCTTGATGACCTGAATCTTCTTGTCACCCGCCGCGGTAAGCATCACGGTGAACTCGGTCTGCTCTTCGGCAGCCGCCGCCGGCCCCGCCGCTGCGGGCCCCGCAATCGCAACCGCAGGCGCCGCCGCGGTCACACCGTATTTGTCCTCCAGTTCCTTGACGAATTCAGACATCTCGAGAACAGTCATATTATCAATAAAGGAAACCACATCCTCTTTCGTGACGGCCATCACGCCCTCCTTTCAAAATGATCTATTTGGTATTCTTGATTGTTGGATAGTTGACTAAAAAATCT
>QJWD01000169.1 GCA_003235465.1 Nitrospirota bacterium
AGAAGCGACCGCATGGTCATGACCCCGAACGCCCGCCGGAAACGATGCCGGTGGTGTGGCGCGCCTTGTAGGCATCCACTTCGGTGAACACGCCCTCGGGGATGTTTTCACCGTTGCCGCCCGCGCGCATGAGGACGATCAGCCTCGGGGTCTGGCTGATATCGAAGAAGCGCTTGTAGGCGGCGAGCACCTCCTCCTTTTTGATCTCTTTGATGGCGGCGATGAGCTTCTCCTTGTAATCGAATTCACCCTCTTCCTCGGTGGCCAGGTAGTACAGGTTGCTGAGTTCCTCGGCCAGGCTGTCGCTCTTCTTTTCCAGGTTCACCACCTCGCTCGCCCGGTGGCGCTCGAAATCCTCGTCGCTCAGGTTTTCGAATAGCGTCGTGAGGCCAGCCATCCACGCCTCGACCCTTTTGGAGAGCTCAAACGGGCTGTGGTTGGCCGATTGAATGATGAAGCGAAGGTAGACTTCGTCCTCCAGCCGCTGCTGGAAGCTGAATACGACGTAACCAAGCTGCTGGTTGGTGCGCATCTGATAGAAAAAATCGCTCTCGATGATGGAGGCGATGAGCGACGCCTCGGCCTGCAGCTTGAACGATTTCCTGCCCAGTTGCAGGCTGTAGGCGAGGGAGTTGTTGTTGTCCGCCACCTGCCTGGAAAACTGCACGCGCTCACCGGGTTGCAGGAGGTCGATCTCGTCCTTGTAGCGATCGGCCTCGGGCAGGGGCTTCCCGCCCAGTTCCTTGATCAGGGTGGCGACGCTTTTTCTGACGTCGTCATCGCTCCAGTTGCCGTGGCCGACGCCGGTCACGTGAACCCGCTCATAAAGCGTGTCGGCATATTCCTTCACATCCTTGAGCATCAGTTGCGGAAGAACAGTCAGCGCCTCCTCCTCGGTGAACTGCTTCTTCATCACCAGCAGGCGGTGATAATAGCCGCCGCGCGCGTACGCCTGGCCCAGCTTGGCGTTCTCCAGGCTGCGGATCAGCGCTTCCTTGATGTTGGCGAATTTCTCTTCGGAGACGTTGACGTCCTTGAGGTTCTTGGTCACCAGCTTGAGCAGCTCGCCGACGTGCTCGGAATAGCCGCCGATGGAAAAAACGATGCCCTCTTTCTCGCCGCCCAGCGTGTACGACAGCCCGGCGATGTTGATGGGGTAAACCAGCTCGTTCAAACTCTCCTGCACCATCGTCCTGTACAGCCCGGTCAGCAGGGAATTTCTCACCGTGTCGTAGACCTGCGGCGCCTGGATGCGGAATTGCAGGTACACGCGCGGCTGCTTGAACCGGTTGTCGAACTTGAACCACACGCGCGCCAGGTCGTCATCCCACACGATATGTGGCTCCTCCTCGACCAACTGGAGGTTGTAGGGGATGAACGGGTTCTTGTCGGGATAAACCATTCCATCCTGCTGGCCGGGGTGGGCCAGCCGGTCAAAGGCCTCGCCGCCCACTTCGTTCAGGGAATATTCGGTGCCGTAAAAGGGCTCGGTCTTGTCCGTCTCCACGGCGTTGTTCGACAGGACCACCAGCGCGTTTTCCGGCGTCAGGGTGTCGAGGAGGGCGTTGTAGGCCGCCGGGTCGTATTTATTGTACAGGTACGGCAGGGTATCGATCTGGTCGAGGGGGTAATCCTGCATCAGGCCGGTGCGCTGGGCGACGTAGCCCATGCCCTCGTCCGGGTCCTTCCATTTGAGGTCTATCTCGGCCATCGCCTGGTTCTCCAGAAAGGTGTATTCCTGGACGCCGTGCCGCTTAACCAGGTCGATGTAGGAAAACAGCCGTTCAAGGACGCGCTCGTACGCCGCCGCGCCTTTGTTGGTCAAGGTGATGTTGATGTTGAACGCGTTCAGGCTGGGATGGCTGAAGCCGCCGCCGGCGCTCAGGCCAAGCGCCAGGCCGTCTTCCTTGAGCCTGGAAAGCAGGGAGCCCTTCCCTTCATGGCCGATCAGCGTGCCCAGGATGGAGGCGGGCTTGCTGTCGAGGTGGTCCTTGAGGGCGATGGTGGGAAATTCCACGGCCAGCGAGCGGACATCCTGTATGGTCTTGATCTTGAGCAGGCGGTACTTGCCGCTCAGCTTCTTGCGGAAATCGGGAGAAACCTCGGGCAGGTGCACGGGGTGGTCGGGAATGGCCGAGAAGTACTTTTTCACAAGCTCCGCCTGCGTCTTGAGCGGCAGGTTGGAAATGATGGCAAGCTTCATGATCGAGGCGGCGTAGTACTTCTTATAAAAGGCGAGCAGGGCCTGGGTGTTGTCGCCGGCGAGGGTGTCTTTATTGCCGGTGCCGAAGTGCCCGAGCGGGTGCCCCGGTTCGGATATCGTGTTCTGCACCTGGTTGGTGCGCCAGCCGTCGCTGCGCATGTTCTTGTCGTGCTCGCTGTTGACGGCGTTGACTTCGCGCTCGGCATACTGGGGATCGAACAGCGGGGCCTTGAAGAAATCGCTGAACCGGTCGAGGGCGCCGTCGAAGGCCTCGTGCGACACTTCGAAAAAGTAGTTGGTGATGGCTTCGCCGGTGTAGGCGTTGCTCGAGCCTGAATTTTCGTTCAGGTATTTCTGGTAGGAGCCCGACTCGGGGTACTTTTCCGTGCCGAGGAACAGCATGTGCTCCAGGTAATGGGCGAGGCCCATTTTATCCGGCGGGTCGTACAGATAGCCCGCGGCCACCGAAAGCGCGGCGGCGCTCCTGTGCACCTCGGAATCGTGGGTCAGGAGCACTTCGAGGCCGTTGTCGAGCTTCAGGGTTTTCGTCTGCCGATCCGCGGCCGCGGCTTCGCCCAGAATTAATGTTACGAGCAACAGGACCACAACCTGCACAGTAACCGGAAATTTCAACCTGGACACAAAGCACCTCCAATGAGTTTATTCGGCCCCCTGGGCCGATCGCCTGTTTATCGGGGATTCGCGGGCA
>QJWD01000099.1 GCA_003235465.1 Nitrospirota bacterium
TGACCGACCTCGCGCGCAAGGGCAAGCTCGACCCGGTCATCGGCCGCGAAACCGAAATCAACCGCATCATCCAGATTCTCTCCCGGCGCAAGAAGAACAACCCGGTGCTCATCGGCGAAACCGGCGTCGGCAAGACCGTGGTGGTCGACAGGCTGGCGCAGCGCATCGTCGCCTCCGAGGTGCCGAACGCCTTGATGAACAAGCGGGTGAAGATGCTGGAGATGTCCGAGCTCATCGCCGGCGCGAAGATGCGCGGCGAATTCGAGGAACGCTTGAAGGCGGTGAAAGACGAAATCATCGCCTCGCGCGGCAACATCATCCTGTTCATCGACGAGCTGCACACCATCGTCGGCGCGGGCGCGGGCGGCGGCGGCATCGACGCTTCCAACATGCTGAAATCGGCGTTGTCCAAGGGGCAGCTGCAGTGCATCGGCGCCACCACCACCGAGGAGTACAAAAAGAACATCGAGGAGGACAAGGCCCTCGCCCGGCGCTTTCAGCCCATCATGATCCAGGAGCCGTCGGTGGAGCTGACCATCAAGATCCTGAACGGGCTCAAGGAAAAATACGAGAAGCACCATTCCATCGAGTACGAGGACGAGGCCATCGTCGCCGCCGCCCGGCTGTCGGAAAAGCACATCTCCGACCGCTTTCTGCCCGACAAGGCGGTGGACCTGCTCGACGAGGCGGGGTCGAAAAAACACCTCGCCCTCACCACGGTTCCGGCGGGCATCCGCGAACTGGAAAACGAGCGGGCGCAGCTCGCGCAGGAACAGAACGATCAGTTCAGCCAGCAGCGTTTCGACAAGGTGGCGGAGATCCGCCAGAGCATTTTGGAGATCGACAAGAAACTGGCGGACGAGCGGGCGCAGTGGAAGAAGGAGCTTGAAGGCATGGATTCCACCGTCACCGCCGACGACATCGCCAACGTCGTCTCCACCTGGACGGGCATTCCGGTGAACAAGATTCAGGAAACCGAGGCAGACAAGCTGGTGCACATGGAAACCAACCTGCACAAGCGGGTCATCGGCCAGGACCAGGCCATCGTCGCCGTCAGCAACGCCATTCGCCGGAGCCGCGCCGGGCTCAAGGAAAAAAACAAGCCCATCGGCTCGTTCCTCTTTCTCGGGCCGACGGGCGTCGGCAAAACCGAGCTCGCCAAGGCGCTGGCCGAGTTTCTGCTCGACGACGAGAACCGCATCATCCGCCTCGACATGTCGGAATACATGGAGAAACACACCGTCTCGAAAATCATCGGGTCGCCGCCGGGCTATGTCGGCTACGACGAAGGCGGCCAGCTGACGGAAAAGGTGCGGCGCAACCCCTACACCGTCATCCTCCTCGACGAGCTCGAAAAGGCGCACCCGGACATCTTCAACATCCTGCTGCAACTTCTGGACGACGGCCGGCTGACCGACGCGCACGGCCGCGTGACGAGCTTCAAGAACGCCATCATCATCGGCACGTCCAACATCGGCTCGAAATCCATTTCCGAAACCCAGAAGTCCATCGGCTTCGCGAGCCCCAGGGAGAGCGTGAAGGAGCACAAGAAGGTCAAGGCGCTGGTGCTGAGCGAGGCGCAAAAGCTCTTCAAGCCGGAGTTCCTGAACCGCCTGGACGACCTGATCGTCTTCCATTCCCTCACCCCGGAGGACATCCGCAAAATCACCGATCTGATGATTCAGAACCTGAACACCCGGCTCTTGGAGAAAAACCTCTCCATCGAGGTGAGCGCCAAGGCCAAGGACAAGCTCGCCAGCGATGGCTACAACCCCATCTATGGCGCGCGCCCGCTGAGAAGGCTCATCGAGGACCAGATCGAAAACCCGATCTCGATGAAAATCATCGACGGCGAATTCAAATTCGGCCACAAGATTCTGGTGGATTATTCGCAGGGCAAGTACCTGTTCAAGCAGGAAGCCTGACCGCCATGCCCGTCTTTCAGGCTGGCAAGGGGCCGGACAGCGAGCGGCGGCTTTTGGTCATGGGGCTGCTTGTCGCGCTCGGGGTGATCCTGCACCGCGCCGAAGCCCTCCTGCCGCTGCCTTCCCCGTGGGTCAAGCTCGGCCTCGCCAACATCATGACCCTGCTCGCCCTCGTCTACCTCGGGTTCCGCGAGGCGGTGGTGGTGACGGCGCTGCGCATCCTCATTGGCTCGGCGCTTGCGGGCACGTTTCTCGGGCCGACGTTTTTTTTGAGTTTTGCCGGCGGGCTCGCCGCCGTTTTTGCCATGATGGTCGTCCACCAGGGCGGCCGCGGCCGCTTCAGCCTGGTGGGGGTCAGCGTGGTGTCCGCCATCGCGCACACGCTCACTGTGTTCTTTCTCGTTCGCGCCTTTCTGATCCGCGAGGACGCCTTTCTCACCCTGCTGCCGTTTTTCTTCGCCCTGGCGCTCTTCACCGGCACCCTCACCGGCCTGGTGGGCAACCACCTCGTCCGCCACCTGAAAAACGCCGGTCTGGGCCTTAAAATGGCGCCCTTTTGACCCTCCCGCAAAAAGCCTTAGACTTTTAATTATCAGTGAGTTACCATGTAACATAGGCTTTTTTTCGGGCGTTTTGTCCGCCCCTTCCCGCAAACTTTGAGCAGGCCACCGTGAAACTGTCCATCGTCATTCCCATCTACAACGAACTGAACACGCTGGAAGAGGTCTTAAAGCGCGTCGAGGCCACCGAGTACGACAAGGAGATCATCCTGATCGACGATTTCTCCGTCGACGGCACACGCGACCTTTTGAAGAAGTACGAAAACCGGGACGGCTACCAGGTGCACTATCACTCGAAGAACAAGGGGAAGGGCGCGGCGCTCAGGACGGGGTTCGGCCACGTCACAGGCGACGTGATCCTGATTCAGGATGCCGATCTCGAGTACGACCCGGGGGATTACCCGCAGCTCTTAAAGCCCATTCAGGACAAGCGCGCGGACGTGGTTTACGGCTCGCGTTTTCTCGGCGGCGGCGCGCACCGGGTGCATTTCTTCTGGCATTCGGTGGGCAACAAGATGCTGACGATGCTCTCCAATATGTTCACCAACCTGAACCTCACCGACATGGAAACCGGTTACAAGGTATTCACCCGCAAGGTGCTGGATAAGGTCACCCTGAAATGCGACCGTTTCGGCTTCGAGCCGGAGTTCACCAGCAAGATCGCCAAAAACCGCTTCCACATTTATGAAGTGCCCATCTCCTACAGCGGCCGCGACTACTCGGAAGGAAAGAAAATCACCTGGAAGGACGGGGTGGCGGCGCTCTGGTTCATCATCAAATTCCGCTTTTTCGACTGATCGTAACCGGTCTCAGGGCTCAAGCCCCGCCCCGCAAAAATCGCACGTCCGGTCTTCATCGAGCACCACGCCGCCGCAGGCCGAGCAGACGGAAAACTGCTCGTGTTCGCGAATCAGCCGCCTCGCCCGCTCCACATCTTCCTTTCTCGTCCACAGCCTGACTTTCATGAGCGCCGGCACGGGAACGGGCTCCATGCTGAAGGTGGCGTTTTCCAGCTGGCAGGGAATGCCCTCGCTCTCCAGATAACCGCGGATGATGTGCGCCTGCGATTCGTACATGACGGTGAAGGCGACGTCCAGGTTGTCCGCGGGGTCGGAAGCCAGGGCATCCACCAGCGGGACGTTGCACTCGGGGCAGGTGCTGATATCCTTTCTGAATTCCGACTCGCATTCCGGGCAATACGGCATGCTCTCTCCTTCCGCCAGGGGCGGTGGCCTCCTTGGCCTAAAACGGGTGAATGCGAATACCCTGAAACGCTCAGGAGTATTTTTCGATCAGCCCTTCGCGGACGCCGTCCTCAAACGTCGCGGTCTCTTCCGCCAGTTGCCCGCTCAGGAGCACCAGGCCGACCAGGTTGGGTAGCGCCATCAAGGCGTTCATGATGTCGGACAGGTTCCACACCACTTCCAGTTTGACAACGGCGCCGACGAACACCGCCGCCACCCAGGCGTAGCGGTAATAATCGATGTACTTGAGGCCGGCGAGGTACTCGAAGCACTTTTCCCCATAATAACACCAGCCGAGGATGGTGGAGTAGGCGAAGGTGACCACGCCCAGGGTGACGATCCAGTGCCCCCACTCTCCGGGCAGGCCGGTCGCGAACGCCTGCATGGTGAGCGCCACGCCAGTTTCTCCCGAGGTCCACGAGCCGGACGCGGCGAGGACGAGCCCGGTGATGGTGCAGACGACGAGGGTGTCGAGAAAGGTGCCGGTCATCGACACCAGGGCCTGCTTGGCCGGCTGGTCGGTCTTCGCGGCGGCGGCGGCGATGGGCGCGCTGCCCAAACCGGATTCGTTGGAAAACAGCCCGCGGGCGATGCCGAAGCGCATGGTCTTGGCGACGGTGGCGCCCAGGAACCCGCCTGTCGCCGCGGTGCCGGTGAAGGCGTCGGAAACGATCATACGAAGGCCCTCGCCCAGGTGCGACCAGTTGCTCGCGATGACGACGAACGCCCCCACGATGTACACCACCACCATGACCGGCACGAAGATCACCGCCACCTGGGCGATGCGCTCGATGCCGCCCAGGATCACAAGCGCGGTCAGGAAGGCGAGCATCAACCCCACCGGTACCGCGCCGATGGGCAACACTTCGGTGATGGCGGCGGCGGTGGTGTTGGCCTGCACCATGTTGCCGATGCCAAACGCCGCCAGGGCGCCGAAGAACGCGAAACTCGTTCCCAGCCATTTTTTTCCGAGGCCGTCCTCCAGGTAGAACATGGGGCCGCCGGATATTTTACCGTGGCCGTTGGTGCGCCGGTAGCGCACGGCCAGGAGGCCTTCGGCGTACTTGGTGGCCATGCCGAACAGGGCGGTGATCCACATCCAGAACACCGCCCCGGGCCCGCCCATGGCCACTGCGGTGGCGACGCCGGCGATGTTGCCAACGCCGACGGTGGAGGCGAGGGCCGTCATCAACGCACCCAGGTGGGAAATGTCGCCCGCTCCCTCCCGGCCGGTGCTCCCGAAAGCGAGCCTGAGCCCGTAGCCCAGCTGGCGGAACTGCACGCCGCGCAGGCGGAGGGTGAGCAGCACCCCCGTGCCGACCAGGAGCGCCAGAAGCCACGGCCCCCACATGAACCCGCTCACCTGCTGCAACCCCACGTTCAACGCTTCCACGGGAACCTCTCTTCTGGAAATTTCCGCCCGGCCATCATCATGCCGATATTGCGTGCATTATACCTCGCCGTCCGGATAGGTTGAAATTTTATGTTGCAAATGAAAACAAAGCGAAGGATATTCAAGTGAACGGCAATTTTTTTTCGGCCCTGTTCCACGGAGGCGTTATGACAGCCAGCGGGTTAGTGTTCATCGACGAAAATATTTCCGACCTGCAGAAGAAGGACCAGGTCATCGGCCATTACCTGTACGGCGCGGATGGCGAAACCATCGCCCGGGTGGAAGGGGTGCTGGTCGAATCCGGCACCTTCCTGTGCCGCTACCTGGCCATTCGCATGGGGGGCTTTCTCAAGATCGAGGGGAAAAAGATCATCCTGCCCATCGAGGTTTGTGAAGTGGCCGATTTGGGCAAGGTGAAAACCGAGTGGCGCAAGGAATCAATCAAGGACGCGCCCAACCCCGAGGACATCGAGCACATCACCATGGAAGAGGAGGAGTTGATCCTCGGCTATTTCGACCTCGAACCCTACTGGGCGGCCAGGCCCGCGACGGAAACCGGCGACGAGGGCTGATCGCGCCTTTGCCCCCCACCCTATTCCCCAGCACTCATCCCCACTAAAAACGGCGCCGCCCGGCCACCTTCAGCGGACGCGGCGGATGTTTGCGCCGAGGGCCGAGAGCTTCTCCTCCATCCTCTCGTAGCCGCGATCGATGTGGTAAACCCTCGAGATGACCGATTTCCCCTTTGCCGCCAGGGCAGCCAGCACCAGGGAGGCGCTCGCCCTAAGGTCGGTGGCCATCAGCGGCGCGCCGCTCAGGGACGTGACGCCGCTCACGATCGCTGTGTGCCCCTCGAGGGTGATGCCGGCGCCCATGCGCCGAAGCTCTGCCGCGTGCATGAAGCGGTTCTCGAACACGTGCTCCAGAATCACGCTCTGCCCGCGGGCAAGGGTCATGAGGGCCATGAACTGCGCCTGCAAATCGGTGGGAAACCCCGGGTGGGGATGGGTGCGGATGTTGACGCCGGCGATGTCCCGCGAGGGTTTGACGAGGATGGCCTCGGCGGTGGTTTCGAGCTGGACGCCGGCCTCCTGCAATTTGTGAATCAGCGCCTCGAGGTGTTCGGGCACGCAGCGCTCCACCACCACCTCGCCGCCGGTGATGGCGCCGGCGATCACGTAGGTTCCCGCTTCGATGCGGTCGGGGATGATGTCGCAATCGAGAGGAGCAAGGGATTTCACTCCCCGGATGGTGATGACTTCCGTCCCCTGGCCGGAGATGTCCGCCCCCGCCTGGTTGAGGGCCTCGGCCAGCGAAACCACTTCGGGCTCGCGGGCGGCGTTCTCCAGCACCGTCTCGCCTTCGGCGAGCGCGGCGGCCATCATCAAATTCGCGGTGCCGGTCACGGTGACGGTGTCGAAATAGATGTGGCTGCCCTTAAGACGGGTGGCCAGGCCGTTGACATAGCCTTCCGCCAGTTCGATTTCCGCGCCGAGCTTTCTGAACCCTTTAAGGTGCAGGTCGATGGGCCGCTCGCCGATGGCGCAGCCCCCCGGCAGGGAAACGCGCGCCCGCCCGAGCCTCGCGAGCAGCGGGCCGAGCACCAGGCACGAGGCGCGCATGGTGGAAACCAGGTCGTAGGGCGCTTCGTGATGGCTGACGCCCGAGGTATCCATCACCAGACGGTCCGCCTCGAAACTTTCGACGCGCGCGCCGAGTTCGGTGAGGAGCGCGATCATGGTCTTGACGTCGCGGACGCGCGGCACGCGGCGAATCTCGTTTCGGCCCTTGGTGAGCAGGGTGGCCGCGAGCATCGGCAGCACCGCGTTTTTCGCGCCGCCGATGGTCACCCTGCCGGCAAGCGGCCGGCCGCCTTCGATGATGATCTTATCCATGTCTCCTCCTTGCCGCCTCGATCACCCGGTCGCGGCCGCTCAAATCCCGGCTCACGCGCGCGGGTTCAAATCCGCCGTCGGCCTCGATGAGTTGGCTGACTTGGGCGGCCTGGGTTTCGCCGATTTCCATGATGAGCACGCCACCGGGCTTGAGGCGCCGTGCCGCCTCCGGAATGAGCCGGCGATAGACATCGAGCCCGTCGCCGCCGCCATCGAGCGCGAGAGCCGGTTCGTGCCGGCTGACATCCGCTATCAATCCGGCGATGGCGCCGGTTTCGATGTAGGGCGGGTTGGAAAGTATGAAGTCGAACTCCGTTCCGCCGAAGGCGGAGAACAGATCGGCCGAAATCAGCCTGACGCGACCGGCCACACCCTGCGCTTGCACGTTTTCCCGCGCGACGGCCAGCGCGGCGGGGCTTATGTCCACCGCGACGACGCGGCTCAAGGGCAGGGCCCGGGCCGCCACCACGGCGATATTGCCCGACCCCGTGCCGATATCGAGAACGACGGGGGCAAGATTTTCCGCCCGCCCGGCCGCTTCAAGGAAACGCTCGATGAGGCATTCGGTTTCCGGGCGCGGGACGAGCACCGCCGGGCTGACGCTGAATTCCAGGTCCCAGAACCCCTTCCTGCCGAGCAGGTAGGAAACCGGCTCGCGCCTCTCCCTGCGCTCGATGAGGGCCTGGGCGGCCTGGTATTCGCGCCCGCTTAGCAGGCGGTCCGGGTGGGCGTAAAGCGCTTCGCGGCCCGTGCCCAGCACGGCGGCGAGCAGGAGTTCCGCATCCAGGCGCGCGCTTTCGATGCCCGCCTGGCTGAGCCTTTTTTCCGCGCTTTTAATGAACCCCGCCAGGGTGCCTGGAGCGGCGGCCGCCTGCCCGGCCATCACGTCGGGCCCCCGCCCGCGATGCCGGCGTGGCTTTTTTCCAGCGCCTCAGCCTGGTGGTGCAGGGTGAGCGCGTCGATGATTTCATCAAGGGAACCTTCCATCACCTGCGAAAGCTTGTGCAGCGTAAGGCCGATGCGGTGATCGGTGATGCGCTCCTGCGGAAAATTGTAGGTGCGGATTCGGCCGCTCCTGTCGCCGCTTCCCACCTGCTCCTTGCGTTCGCGGGCAAGCTCGGCCTGCTGGCGGTTTTCTTCCTCGTCGTAGAGACGCGCGCGCAGGACCTTCATCGCCTTTTCCTTGTTCTTGTGCTGGGATTTTTCGTCCTGGCAGGTGACCACGAGTCCGGTGGGCACGTGCGTGATGCGCACCGCGGAATCGGTGGTGTTGACGCTCTGGCCGCCGGGGCCGGAGGAACGGAACACGTCGACCTTGAGATCGGCGGGGTTGATCTGGATATCGACTTCCTCGACTTCCGGCAATATCGCCACCGTCACCGCCGAGGTGTGGATGCGCCCCTGCGCCTCGGTTTCCGGCACGCGCTGCACCCGGTGGGTGCCGCTCTCGTATTTCAGCTGGCTGTAGACGCCCTTGCCGGAGATGCTCAGGATCAGCTCCTTGTACCCGCCCTTGCCGGACAGGCTGCTGCTCAGGACCTCGGTCTTCCATTTGCGCGATTCGGCGAAGCGGGTGTACATGCGCGCGAGGTCGGCGGCGAACAGCGCCGCTTCCTCGCCGCCGGTGCCGGCGCGGATCTCCACGATGACGTTGCGGCTGTCGCGCGGGTCCTTCGGCAGCAGCAGCAGCTTGATTTGCCGGGTGGCCTCCTCGCGGGCTTCCTCCAGCGCCTCGATTTCCTCGCTGGCCATCAGGACGAGTTCCGCGTCTTTTTCCTCGCGCATGATGTTGCGATTGTTCTCGAGCTCGCGCTCGACGCGCCTTAACTCGCGGAATGCGTTCAGGATGGGGGCAAGCTCGGCCTGCTCGCGGGCGTACTTCTGGTATTCGGACTGGCGGGCGATGACGCCCGGGTCGCTCAACAGGCTGTTCAGTTCGTTGAAACGCTTTTCAAGGGACTCGAGTTTTTTGAGCATGGCCGAACCCGGGTTTAGGCCTGGGCGTGGGGGTTATTCGGGCTTTCCCGCAAGGGGAAAGCGGCCTGGGTCGGGAGGAAAGGACGGCTACTCGGGTGCGGGAGTTTCCTGCGGCTTGGACGCGCGGGCGTATTTGCGGTTGAATTTTTCAATCCGCCCCGCGGTGTCGATCAGCTTCTGCTTGCCGGTGAAAAACGGGTGGCAGGCGGAACAGATTTCCACATGCAGGTCCTTCACCGTGGCCCGCGTGTGCACTTCGTTGCCGCAGGCGCACCGGATGTTGGTTTCGAAATATTCGGGATGGATTTCCGCTTTCATGTGCTTAAGCCTTATCTATCAGGAGTTCATGGTCGACAGGAACTCGGCGTTGGTCTTGGTTTCCTTGATCTTTTGCAGGAGGAGGTCCATCGTATCATGGATTCCCATCGGCAGCAAAACTTTTCT
>QJWD01000336.1 GCA_003235465.1 Nitrospirota bacterium
CACGGCGTGCACCTGGTGCTGAAGGGCGCCGCCAGCGTGGTCGCCCTCGCCGACGGCACGGCTTTCATCAACCCGACGGGCAACCCCGGCATGGCCACCGCCGGTTCCGGCGACGTGCTGACCGGCGTCATCGCCGCGCTCATCGCCCAGGGCTTGCCCCCGGCCAGGGCGGCGATAGTGGGAACCTGGTGCCACGGCCAGGCGGGCGACCTCGCCGCCCGCGATAAGGGCACCGTCGGCCTCATCGCCGGAGACATCGTCGATGCCCTGCCCACCACGTTTAGCGCCCTCTCCCGATGAGGATGGAAAGCCACAGCGCCGAGGAAACCCAGGCCCTGGGCGAGCGTTTTGGCCAAAGCCTTCAGCCGGGCGACATCGTTTTCCTGTTCGGCGGCCTGGGCGCGGGCAAAACCACCTTCGTCCAGGGCATCGCCCGCGCCCTCGGCTACAACGATTTCATCCGCAGCCCGACCTTCACCCTCGTCAACGAATACGCCGGCAAAATGCCGATTTATCATATCGATCTCTACCGCCTGGACGACATTCAGGCCATTCGGGCTCTCGGCATCGAGGAGTACCTCTACGGCGAAGGCGTGACGCTCATCGAGTGGGCGGAAAAACTGCTCGTGGAGGATTGGCCGGGGCTTCCCATCGACCGCCACTACGAAGTGGCGATTTCCTCCGGTCCCGGGGATGGCCGTATCATCGATATCCCCACGCTGAACCCGGACGCCGCCGGCTGACCTGATTTTCCTTTACAATCCTCCCTGCTTATGGCATCATTTATGAATTGGTATGGCATTTGCATATTAATTTAACCAATTAAATATTAAATGGTTAATAAAGTCCGCATATTCCTGATTTTGGCCGTCCTGGGGCTTTCCTTCCTTTTCTCCCAGCAATTTTTCAGCAAGTTCGAAACGCCGGTTGGCGAGGTGAATTTGCAGCCCCTGGACCCCGGCGTGGAGGTTGAGGTCGAGAACTTCAAACTCGCAAGCGAGGACGGAAGCAGCAAATCCTGGCAGCTCACCGCCGACCGCGCCCAGGTTCGCGATCAGGAAAACCGCACCGAACTGAAAAACGTCGCGCTCACGCTGAAGCAGGAGGCGGGACGCGAATTCGTGATTTCCGCCGACAACGGGGTGATGCAGAACGAGAGCCGGGACATCGAGCTCGAGGGCAATGTCCGGCTTGTGGGCCAGCCCAGCGTGCTGTTCGACCACGCCGAGGCCAAACCGGCCGAGCCCGCTTCATGACAAACCGCATGAACCGTCTGATAATCCATCGCCTGCTGTTCGTTGCCCTGCTGCTCCTGCTGTTCGTTCCCTCGACGGCGCGGGCCGAGAGCGGCAAAAACCCGCTCAAAAGCGACAAGCCGGTGGAAATCACATCGGAGCGCATGCGTTCTGAAAACGGCGGCGAAACCATTATTTTTTCAGGCAATGTGGTGGGCATATGGGGCGATCTCACCATCACCTCCAACATTCTCGAGATTCACACGTCGGAGAACAACACGCGCACCGACGAAATCGTGGCCATCGGCAACGTGGTCATCACCCGCGACACGAAGAAAGCCACCGGCGACAAAGCGGTTTATCTCGACCGGAAGCAGCAGATCATCCTCACCGGCTCGCCGCACGCCACCGCCTGGGAGGACCAGAACATCATCGAAGGCCGGGAGATGATCTTCCTGCTCGACAAGGACCGCTTCGTGGTCAACGAGCGGGTGAAGATGAAGTTTTTTCCGCAAAACAGCGAGGCCACCCCCGACGACAAGAACGTCTGGGTTGACGCCAAGAAATAAATCTCTTTAAAGAATCCGCACCGTGAAGGGCTTAAGAGCGCTAAACCTGGTCAAGAGCTACAAGAAACGCCAGGTCGTGAAAAACGTCAGCATCGACGTCAAGCAAGGCGAGGTGGTTGGCCTGCTCGGCCCGAACGGGGCGGGCAAAACCACCACCTTTTACATGGTGGTGGGGCTCGCCAGGCCCGATCAGGGCCATGTCTATCTCGACGGCGAGGACATCACCTGCTTCCCCATGCACCTGCGGGCGAAGAAGGGGATGAGCTACCTGCCGCAGGAGCCGTCGGTGTTTCGCAACCTGACGGTGGAGGAAAACGTCCTCGCGGTGCTCGAATCGCGGAATCTGTCGGGTTTCGACTGCAAGAAAAGGGCGCGCGCGCTCTTACGGGAGCTCAATATACTGCATATCAAAAACGCCAAGGCGTACACCCTGTCCGGCGGCGAGCGGCGGCGGGTGGAGATCAGCCGTGCGCTCGCCACCGAGCCCCTGTTCGTCTTGCTCGACGAGCCCTTCGCCGGGGTGGACCCGATCGCGGTGGCGGACATCCAGTCCATCGTCGTGCATCTCAAGGACCGGGGCATCGGCGTCTTGATCACCGATCACAACGTCAGGGAAACGCTCAACATCATCGACCGGGCGTACATCATCAACGAGGGGGAGATCATCGCTTCGGGGCTGCCCTCTCAGGTATCGGAAGATAGAAAGGTCAAGGAGTTCTATCTTGGCCATCAGTTCACTTATTAGCCGGAGGGGATAGTTTCATGGCGATGGAAATGCGGCTGAACCTGAAAATGGTGCAGAAGCTGGTGATGACACCCATGCTTCAGCAGGCCATCAAGCTCCTGCCGCTGGCAAGGCTTGAACTCGCGCAGCTCGTTCGCCAGGAAATCACCGAAAACCCGGTGCTGGAGGAACTCCTCGAGGAAGAGGAGGAGGAATTCGAACAGGCCGAGCCCGCCCACGAGGCGGACGAAGCCGCGCCCGAGGAACAGGCGCCGATCAACGAGGATCTGGACTGGGACAACTTCATCCAGAGCAACATCGACCGCGGCAGTTCGGTGGACAGCTACACCGAAAACCCGCCGATCGAAGCCACCTACAGGA
>QJWD01000177.1 GCA_003235465.1 Nitrospirota bacterium
GCTCAACCTCAAGCTGAACGACGACCAGGTGAAGGTGATCGAGGAGAACGCGGTTCACCAGGGCCTCGAAACCATCCGCAACCGGGTGGACCAGTTCGGCGTGTCCGAACCCACCATCCAGGTGCAGGGCGAGCGGCGGATTCTCGTTCAGCTGCCCGGCATCAAGGACCCGGAGCGGGCCATTAATCTCATCGGCAAGACGGCGAGGCTGGAATTCAAGCTGCTCGATGAAGAGCGGAGCGTGCAGGAGGCGCTGAAAGGCAGCGTTCCCGAGGGCGACGAAATCCTCTACGAGCGCGTCGAGAACAAGGAAACCGGCGAGGTGACGCGCGAGCCGTTCCTGCTCAAGAAGCGCACGGTGCTCACCGGCGACACCCTCACCGGCGCCGAAGTGCGCTACGACCAGAACCAGTTCAACGAACCCTACGTCGCGCTGACGTTCAACAACGTGGGCGCGATGATCTTTCAGCAGGTCACCCGCGAAAACATCAAGAAGCGGCTCGCCATCGTGCTCGACGGCAACGTCTATTCCGCGCCGGTGATTCAGGATGAAATTCCCGGAGGCCGCGCCCAGATCACCGGCCGCTTCACCACCGAGGAAGCGCGCGACCTGGCCATCGTGCTGCGCGCGGGGGCCCTGCCCGCGCCCGTCATCATTCTCGAGAACCGCACCGTCGGCCCGTCGCTCGGCCAGGATTCCATCAACCAGGGCGTGCAGTCCATCCTGTGGGGCGGCGTGCTCGTGGTGGTGTTTATCGTCATCTATTACCGGCTTTCCGGGCTGATCGCGGTGACGGCGCTGGCCATGAACCTGGTGATTTTGATCGGCGCGCTGGCTTACTTCGGCGCCGCTCTCACGCTGCCGGGCATCGCCGGCATCCTGCTCACCGTGGGCATGGCTATCGACGCCAACGTCCTCGTGTTCGAGCGCATCCGCGAGGAGATCCGCCTCGGCAAAACCGTTCGCGCTGCCATCGAGGCGGGGTTCGCCAAGGCGCTCAGCACCATCGTCGACGCCAACATCACCACCTTCATCGCCGCCGTGGTCCTGTTCCAGTTCGGCACCGGGCCGATCAAGGGCTTCGCCATCACCCTGTCCATCGGCATCGCCGCCAGCATGTTCACCGCGGTGTTCGTGAGCCACGTTATTTTCGACAGCGCCATGAGCCGGAAGAAGATCAGCCGGCTGAGCATATAATCCGTCCATGGAAATCCTGAAAAAGAAAACCGAATTCGACTTCATGGGGAAATTCCCCATCGCCCTGGTGTTTTCCTGCGTGCTGATTCTCGCGGGCATCATCTCCATCGTCATCAAGGGCGGCCTCGCCTACGGCGTCGACTTTGCCGGCGGCACCCTGGTGCAGCTCAAGTTCGACAAGCCCCCGGCCATCGAGGCGGTGCGCGACGGCCTCAAGGGCATCGACCTCGGAGACAGCACCATCCAGGAATTCGGCACGAAGAACGACATCCTCATCCGCGTGCAGCGCTCGGAGGAAAAACTCGAGGACGTGGGCAGCCGCGTCAGGAACGGCCTGGAGAAAGTGATGAGCGGCAACCCCATCACCGTCGAACGCGTCGAGGTGGTGGGGCCGAAAGTGGGGGCGGACCTGCGCGAGAAGGCGCTGTTGTCCATGCTCTATTCGATCATCGGCATCATCATCTACATCTCGTGGCGCTTCGAGTTCCGTTACGCCATCGCCGCCATCATCGCCCTGGTGCACGACGTGATAATCACCATGGGCGCTTTTTCCATTTTCGACAAGGAGTTCACCCTCGTCGTGGTCGCCGGGTTCCTGACCATTATCGGCTATTCGCTGAACGACACCATCGTGGTGTTCGACCGCATCCGAGAGAACACGCGCCGCCGCAGCAAGGCCGCGCTCAGCGAAACCATCAACACCAGCATCAACCAGACGCTGAGCCGCACCCTCCTGACCTCCGGGACCACCCTTCTCGTGGTCGCCGCGCTGTTTGCGCTCGGCGGCGAGATCATCCATGACTTCTCCTTCGCCCTGCTCATCGGCATCGGCATCGGCACCTATTCCTCGATCTTCATCGCCAGCGTCTTCCTCGTGTTCTGGGAGAACTGGTTCCGGGAAAAGAAGAAAGCCTGACCCCCCGCCAGACACCGCCGGGAAAGATTTGCAATCCTCCGGGGTGCGTGCTAAATTCCTGCGTAACCGTTTAAGCTTAAACCCGTTCCCAGGCCTATCGCCGGTACGGGGCCACCCGTCTTAAGGGAGCGTTCTTCCATGAAGAAGGAGCTCGAAAAGCTCATCCTGCTGCAAAAAGCGGATTTCGAGATCGCCGAGCATCGGCGGGCGCTCGGGCGCATCCCCGCACAGATCGAGTCCGCCCGTTCGGGCATGGAGGACAAGAAGCGGCGGCTCGAGGAGGCGCGAAAGGGGATCGAGGATCTTAAAAACCGCCGCCGCAAGCTCGAGCAGGAGGCCCAGGCCGAGGCCGACCACATGGCCAAGGTCAAAACCAAGCTGCCCTCGGTGAAAACCAACAAGGAATACAGCGCCCTACTCGCCGAAATCGACGGCATCAAGGCAAAAGTCTCCTCCATCGAGGACCAGGAACTGGAAATCATGGAAACCCTGGAGGCGAAGGAGGCGGAGATCCCGGCGTACCAGGCGGTGTTCAAGGCCGAGGAAGACCAGTTCAAGGACTACGAGGCGAAGAAAAATGCCGAGGCCGGCCGCGCCAAGGCCCAGCTTGAGGAAATGATCGCAAAGCGTGAGACCCTGATCGACACCCTCGACAAAAAGTGGGTGGCCAGCTACGAGAAAGTGGCGAAGGTGCGCGAGGGCCAGGCGGTTGTGCCGCTCAAGGAAAACATCTGCCAGGGCTGCTTTCAGCACATCCTGCCGCAGATGGTGATCGATATCAAAGTCGGGGA
>QJWD01000143.1 GCA_003235465.1 Nitrospirota bacterium
GGACTTCAGGAACTCGTTCTTGATGTTGTAATACTGCGCCACCGAGTTGATGAGGCCCAGGTTGTCCTTATTGACCTGGTATTTTTTCAGCAGCTCGATGAGGCCGATCTCCCGCATCACCGTGGCCAGCTGGCGCGGGTCGCTTTTCACCGCCCGGTCGAAATGTTCCCTCGCCTCGTCGAGGCGGTTCATCTCGAGCAGGTTGTAACCCAGGTAGAGGTGGGCGAAATTCTGCGCCGGGCTCAAGGCGACGACGCGCTTTAAGTAGTCCACGCTTTTATCATGCTCTCCCAGCTGGTAATAGACGTGGCCGAGGTTGAGCAGGGTTTCCATGTCGTCGGCCTTTTCCGCCAGCTTTTTCTCGAGCTCCTCGATCTGCCGCCGCCCGGCCTGCAGGTGGTAGCGGATCAGGTCGTCATCGTCGAGCAGCGTTCTTGCTTTAAGCAGCTGGCCGCGGTTGGAATACATGACGCCGCGCTGGTACAGGTCCATGGCGTCGTAATTGCGCCTCAGGCGGGCCACCTCCTCGGGGCCGAGGTGGGCGATGCGCGCGGCCACATCCTCGAAGGGCGCGCGGTTGAAAACCAGTTTTTCGCGCCCGGGGCTTGCGATAACGCGGCCGAGGTCGAGATAGAATTCGATATACGGCCGGTTGTCGCTGATCACCGGCTGGCCGGCGGCGAGGGCGATCATCTGTTCGGGAAAAAACCAAAGGTTGCTGAGGAACGCCGCGGCGTCGGGAATCTCGATATCCGCCATGAGCTTGCTCACCACCGGGTCCCCGAAGCGCTGGCTGATTCGCCCGTAATCGAGTTCGATGGGCTGGTTCGAGCCGATGATGAGGATCTCGTTGGCCACCGACATCCAGGCGGTGGCGTGGGAAAACACCGAGAGAAAGGTCTTGAAGTGCATCGCCACCTCGCGCTCGCCCTGGCTGTGCAGGGGAATCCACTGCGCCACGATGCCGCCGGGTTTCAGCCGCCTCTTCGCCATCTCGTAATACTCGCGGGTGTACAGGTTGACTGTGAAGGCGGTGCGCGGCGGCGGCGGCTCGGCGGTGATGACGTCGTACATCCTCTCGGTGGTGAGAAGGTGGTTGCGGCCGTCCTGCACCACGAAATTCACCTTCGGGTTGTTCAGGACGTCGTGGTTCTCGCTCTGAAACACCTTGCCCGCTCTGAGGACGCTGTCCGAAAGCTCCAGGCTGTCCACCCGTTTGACTTGGGGGTGGGCCGCGGCGGCGCCCGTCGTCTGCCCGGTGCCGAAGCAGACGACGAGCACGTCCTCGGGGTTGTCGCGAAGCAGGATGGGGACGTGCGCGAAAAGCTTCATGTAGCGCGTGGCGATCAGGTTCGACGCCGACATGGAGATGCCGTTGGTGATGAGGCGCTTGGCGTCCGGGTCCAGCGGGCCGTACTCGTCCTTGAACACGGCGACGGTGTCGGTCAGCCCTTCCTCGAAATAGAGCAGCCTGTCGGCGGCGCGGCTGCCGGCGCTGTCGCGCATGAAAAACCTGTCGAGCAGCTTGTCTGGTATGGCGAAGGCGATGAACAGGACGACGGCCGCCCCCGCCACGCCAATCCCCCGGCGCAGGGAGGGGGCGAGCCCCGGGCCGAGGGCCGCCAGGCCCACCGCCGTCAGCAGGTTGAGCGTGGCGATGAGCACCAGGCTCTTCTGGCTGCCGAGGGCGGGAAGGATGAAAAAGCCGGTTAACAGGGAGCCCAGAATCGCCCCCAGGGTGTTGACGGAATAGATCTGCCCCGTGCCCCGGCCGACGCCCTCGTGGCCGCGCGAGATGAGCTGAATGAGGACGGGAAAGCACATGCCGGTCAGCAGGGTGGGCAGGAGCATCAGGCTCGCCGAGTCGATGAAGTAACGCAAAAACGCCGCCGCCGGGTTTTCCAGGTTGTAACTGTTCCACGGCGGCGAGAGCAGCTGTTCCATCATGTAGAGCGAGGCGATGGTGTACAGGCCGGTGCCCGTCTGCAGGCATACCAGAACGGCGCGCAAGTTGACGCGGCGGGCGGTGAGCGGCACCACCAGCAGGCTGCCCAGGAAAATGCCGAGCAGGAACACCGCCAGCATCATGCTGAACGAATACACCGTGCTCGAGATGCTGAACACGAGCAGGCGGGTCCACAGCACCTCGTAAGCGAGCGCGGTGAAGCCGGCGATGAAGGCGACGGCCATCCACAGCCGGTCCTCCCTGTTCAGGTCGACTTTGGGCAGGCCGAGGGGCGGCAGGCGGAAGCCCCAGTCGCCGCCGCCCGAATCCTGATAGATGCGAATAGCGCTGACGCCGATGAACAGGTTGGCCACCGCGGCGAGGAGAACCGTTTGCAATACGCCGAATTGGCTGATGAGCAGAAAACCCGTGAGCAGGCAGCCCACCGCCGCGCCCAGGGTGTTGAGGGCGTACAAAAACCCCACCTGGGTGCCGAGTTTCGCGTTGTCGGTGACGAAGTATTTGCTGATGATGGGCAGCGTCGCCCCCATGAGGGTGGTGGGAATGAAGATCAGCCCGAAGGCGAGCACCGCCTTGATGGTGTTGCCAAGCGCCGCCGACTCGGGCAGGAAGCTGTGAATCCACGCGTATAAATTGGCGAAATGAGCCAGCAGCAGGGAGAGCAGGCAGGCGGTGGCGAAAATCAGGATTTCGATCCAGCCGTAGATGAGAAGCGCCGTCGGCGGCTTATCCCCCGCATCCGCCGCGGCGATTTTGTCGATCGCCACGCCGAACAGGTAGCTGCCGAAACCGAGGCCGGCCATGAACGCCGAAAGCACCACCGAAACCGAATAGACCGTGTGGCCGAAGGTCAGCGTGAGCATGCGCGTCCAGACGATTTCGTAAATCAGCGCGGTGATGCCCGAGCAGAAGAAAAGAAAGTAGGCTGTGGAAGAGCG
>QJWD01000090.1 GCA_003235465.1 Nitrospirota bacterium
GCGAATGGTACCGGAAAGCCGCCCTCGCGGTGAAGGAGGAAGCGCACCATCCGGACAAGGCCGAGGTTTACGAAGCGCTGGGGCAATACTACCGGCAGGCGGGCGACGTGAAGGAGGCCATCGCGCAGTACACGCTGGCGAAGGACACGTTCACCGCGCTCAACCATGAGATGGGCGTTAGGCACATGACGAACGTGATCGATGTCCTGCAACACAACAAGCCGCCCTCGACCCACGGGGCGGGGCGGAATTTGAGCGGCGCGGCTTCCGGCCCTCTTTAGAGAGGGGCTTCGGGCTCGCCAGCGGAGATGTTCTCTTCGCTGATGCGCTCCTTGATGGCGCTTAGGTCCTTTTTATTCTTGCTGATGTTCTTGAGCAGGCGCTTGATGTCTTCGTCGGGGAAAAGCTCGTTCAAATCGGTGTCTTCACCCGGGAACAGGTGGTTGAGGTCGATCGCGTCGTTCTCCGCTTCCGGGGTGGCGGCCTCTTGGGAATGTGTTTCATCGCTCATGGGGTTCCTCCTTCGTGCATGCCGCATGGTAGCGAAAAATCCGCCTGGATACAATTCAAAATCACCGCCACGTGAACCCGGATGGAAAGTTACCGACCCCGCCGCCTTTTCAAGCGCGCCACGCCGACATGACGCAGCGGAGCGCGACGATGGGACGGATGGCATCCAGATCGTCCGCCACCCGGCGCATCACCCTTTCGGCAAGCGCGGGATCGTCGAAACATTCATAGGCGTCGTCGAGAAAACCGCCGCGAAGAAGCGGGTGATGCAAAAACTCGTCACCCGGCCCTGAGAAAATTTCGAGCGGGTGCTCGCGGACCTCCACTCGCTTAAGACCCAGCTCGAGAAGATAGCGGCGCGCATCCTCGGCCGAGGGCCGCTCGGCGATGTATTCGGCAAGCCGTTCGCGCTCGACGGTGCAACCCGCCTCCCGCATGGCCAGATCCACCCGCCGCCAGATAGAATCGAAGGTGCCGAGCGAGGGAAAGGTGAGGACGATCTGGCCGCCGGTTTTTAGAAAGCGGACAAGCTGGCCCAGTGCCTGAAAACGATCGGGCCGGAAAAACATGAACGCGATGTTGCCGGTGATGCGGTCGAAGGTCTTGAGATCCGCCTGCAGGGCGCGCATGTCCGCCTGTTCGAAGCGAAGCCACGGCATCGCCCGGCCCTGCACCGCCCGGCAGCGGGCAACCTGCGCCGGGTGCAGGTCGACGGCGAGCACCTCGCCCGCCTGCCCCACCTTCTCGGCAATGTGAAACGCCGGGATGCCGCCGCCGGCGGCGACATCCAGCACGCTTAGGCCCGGCGCAAGTTCGAGCTTGCCGAGCAGGCACTCGGCAAACGGGGTGGACCAATAATCCTCCCTGGGCAGCGGCCAGCGTGCGGTTTCGCTGTTCATAAACGGCTCCGATGTTTTGTTTTGTCAGGGCGGTCTGTTAAAATCTCCGGGACCCGCGGGGACGAAAACGAGGCGGTGTCATTGCGCCTGGGCGGAAAATGCCACGACCTCGCCGCCTTTTGCGCTGTAATGGATGAGGATCGGCCGGCAGCACACCTCGCAATCCTCGGTGTAAGCCTGCGACGGCACGGAAACATCGAGCAGCATGGTGATGACCTCTCCGCAAAAGGGACACTGGAATTCCTGTTCGACCTGTTCCATATTTTTAATTGGCGAAAGCCGGCCGGCCCGGCGGCCTTCTTATAATTTCTCGCTCGCATGAATAAAATCGCGTACCTCTCCCTCGGCCTGGCATTCGGTATCGCCCTGTTCACCGCCGGCGATATTCTCACCGCACCCCAAAGCGGCGGTTATGTTTCGCCGCAAACCGGCATCGAGTGCGTCGAGCTCTCAGGCGGCTGTTACCGCATGGGGTCGGACTGGCAAAAAGGCTTCGATTTCGAGCGGCCGGTGCACGACGTGTGCGTCGGCCCCTTTATGATCGGCCTGACCGAGGTCACGCAGCGGCAGTGGCTCTCGGTCATGGAGACCAACCCGTCCAAGTTCCAGGGGGCCGACCGGCCCGTGAACCGCGTCTCCCACGACGACGCCCAGGCGTTCATCGCCAGGCTGAACGCGATGGAAAAAACCGGCCTCTACCGCCTGCCCACCGAGGCGGAATGGGAATACGCGGCCCGCGCCGGCACAACCACCGAGTACTACTGGGGCGACGCCATGGATGACGACTACGCCTGGTACTACGGCACGTCGGATTTCACAACGCACCCGGTGGCCACGAAAAAACCCAACCGCTTCGGCCTCTACGATATGCTGGGGAACGTCTGGGAATGGGTGAGCGACTGGTTCAGCGTCGATTATTACAAGGTGAGCCCGAGGGACAACCCCAAAGGCCCGCCCGACGGCACCTTCCGCGCGCGCCGCGGCGGCTCGTCGGCAAACCTCATCACGCACGTGCGCTCGGCCACCCGCTACCGCAGCCGCCCGGACAAGCGCCACCACATCTTCGGCCTGCGCCTCGCGCGCTCGCTGCCCGCGTCCTAAACGCGGCCCATCTCAGGCGTAGAGGTACGCCGCCTGCTCGCCGTAGCCGTTGAACTTCTGCGTCGCATAAATCTCCCCGGTACCGAGCATCTTCTCGCGCCGCTGCGACCAGCGCGGGTGCGGAACGTCGGGGTCGACATTGGCCTCGTACCCGTACTCGTCGGGAATCGCCGTATTCCAGAAGCTCGCCGGCCGCTGGTCGGTGAACTCGATGGCGACCACCGACTTGATGCTCTTGTAGCCGTATTTCCACGGCACCACCAAGCGCACGGGGCCGCCGTGCTGGCCCGGCAGGGTGTGGCCGTAAATGCCGATGGCGAGAAAGCTGAGTTCGTTGGCCGCTTCGTCCAGCGTCAGGCCTTCGGTGTAGGG
>QJWD01000208.1 GCA_003235465.1 Nitrospirota bacterium
GGCGGCTTGAACAGATCGAGGCGCGCAGCGAACTCTCCGAAGAGGTGATCAGGAACGCGGGCATCGGCATCTCCAAGGCCGGGCCGGCCACTCTTAAAAACATCGTGCGCCTGACCGGCGAGATCGGCCTCAACGAGGAAAAGGTCGCCCACGTCGTGCCCAGGCTCGACGGCGTTGCGCGCCAGGTGTTCAAGGACCTTGGGGACAAGGTGAAAAAGGGCGAAACCCTGGCCATTCTGGAAAGCCGCGAACTGGCCGATGCCAAGAGCCATTACCTGGTTGCGGAGAAGCAGGTTCACCTGTCCCGGGCCGATGTGGAGCGCGAGACCGAGGTTTATGAAAACACGGCAAAGATGCTCGTCCTGCTCGATGGCGAGACCGACCTGGACGGAATTTACAAAAAGCTCGAGGGCCTCGTCATCGGCGAGAACCGCTCGCTTCTCCTGCCGGCGTACGCGAAGTTCCAGCTCACAGAGCTTGCGTACCAGCGCGAGAAGGGGTTGCTCGAAAAGGGCATCTCTTCCGAGTCGGACTACCAAGTGGCGCTGGAAAATTACAAGAGCGCCGAGGCCCGCTACCTGTCTCTCAAGGAGCAGGTGGAATACGAGGGGTCCTGGAGGCTGAAGCAGAAAAAGCGCGCCGCCGAGGTGGCTGGCCTGAACCTCGAGACCGCCGTGCAGAAGCTGTTGACCCTGGGCATGACCCGAAGCGAAATCGAAACGCTTTCGCAGCAGGAGGAGCACGTCTTCACCCATTACGATCTCAAGGCGCCAGTCAGCGGCATGGTGATCAGCAAGCACATCACCTCCGGCGAAGCGGTCAGGGCCGATGACGGTATTTTCCTGATCGCCGACCTGTCCGACGTGTGGGTCAACATCGCCGTTCCCGAGGCGGATCTCAGGTCCATCCGTCTCGGGCAGAAGGTGAGCGTGGCGCTCGAGAACCTGGGGCTCAAGGGGGCGGGCACGCTCTCCTACATCGGCTCGGTGATCGAGGAGAAAACCCGCACCGTCACCGCGCGCGTGGTGATCCGGAATCCGAAGGAACAGTGGCGCCCCGGCTCCTTCGTCACCGTCGAATTGATCAAGGAAGAAAGGGAGGTGCCGGTGGGTGTTCCCGCCGAAGCCATTCAGACTATCAGGGACTGGTCGGTGGTTTTCGTCAAATACGGAAACCAGTTCGAGGCGCGGCCGCTCACCCTGGGCGAGAGCGACGGTTCGGTTGTGGAGGTCCTCTCCGGCCTGAGGCCGGGCGAGGAATACGTCGTCAGGAACAGCTTCGCCGTCAAGGCGGAGATCGGCAAATCCGCCGCCACCCACTCGCACTAGAGGAAACCCGCATGCTCGACCTGCTGCTAAGTTTCGCCATCCGACAGAGGGTCTTCCTGATGTTCGCCACCCTGGCGATGGCGGGGCTCGGCGCGTACAACTTTCAGCGGCTGCCCATCGATGCCGTGCCGGACATCACCAACGTCCAGGTGCAGATCAACACCGAAGCGCCCGGCTACACCCCGCTCGAAGTCGAACAGAGAATCACCTTTCCCGTGGAGACGGCGCTCGCCGGCCTGCCGCGGCTGAATTACACGCGCTCCCTGTCGCGCTACGGCCTGTCGCAGGTGACGGTGGTGTTCGAAGACGGAACCGATATCTATTTCGCGCGCCAGCTCATCAGCTCGCGGATTCAGGAAACCGCGAGCAAGCTTCCCCCCGGTCTTGAGCCGGTCATGGGGCCCATCGCCACCGGTCTCGGCGAAATCTACATGTGGTCGGTGGAGGCGGCGGGCGATGCGGGCCTGCCCGAGCGGTCGCTCACCGAACTGCGCACCCTGCAGGATTGGGTCATCAAACCGCAGCTCAGGAACCTTCCCGGCGTCGCCGAGGTGAACAGCATCGGCGGCTACGTCAAGCAGTTTCACGTCACCCCCGATCCGGAAAAACTCATCGCCTACGGCGTCGATTTCTCCGCCGTGCAAACGGCGCTCATGGAGAACAACTCCAACCGTGGCGCGGGCTACATCGAACGCGTCGGCGAGCAATACCTGATCCGCTCTCCCGGCCAGGTGTCCGGCCTGGACGACATCCGCCGCATTGTCGTGGGCGCGCATCAGGGCGTCCCGATCCACATCGGCGATGTTGCCCAGGTGCTGATGGGAAAGGAGCTGCGAACCGGCGCCGCCACCATGAACGGCAGGGAAGCGGTGCTCGGCACCGTCTTCATGCTGAAGGGGGAGAACAGCCGCGTCGTTGCCGAGCGGGTGGAAAAGAAGATGGCCGAGATCAATCGCACCCTGCCCGAGGACGTGGAAGCGAAGACGGTGTACAACCGCACCAAGCTCGTCAACGAAGCGCTAACAACCGTGCGCGACAACCTGGTCGAAGGGGCGATCCTCGTCATCCTTGTGCTGTTTCTTCTTCTCGGCAATTTCCGCGCCGCGCTCATCACCGCGCTGGTCATTCCCCTGTCCATGCTGTTCGCGGTGACTGGCATGGTGGGGCGCGGCATCAGCGGCAACCTGCTCAGCCTGGGAGCGATCGATTTCGGCATCATCGTCGACGGAACGGTGATCATCGTCGAGAACTGCATACGCCGGCTATCGCGGGAGGAGAACAAGCTCGGCCGCCTGCTCACAAGGGAGGAGCGCTCCGAGCTTGTGTTTCAGGCCTCGCGGGAGGTTTCCCGGCCCAGCATCTTCGGCGTCCTCATCATCATGATCGTCTACCTGCCGATCCTGACGCTCACCGGCATCGAGGGAAAAATGTTTCAGCCCATGGCGTTCACCGTGCTCGCCGCGCTCACCGGGGCGATGATCCTGTCCCTCCTCGTCATCCCGGGGCTCGTGGTCCAGTTCGCCTCGCGTCATGTGCGGGGCGGCGAAAGCC
>QJWD01000337.1 GCA_003235465.1 Nitrospirota bacterium
AAGGAAATCCGCCGCGCCTTCATCGCGGAAGGCGAGGGCCGCCTTCTCGCCGCGGACTATTCGCAGATAGAACTTCGCATCCTCGCACACCTGTCCCGCGACGAGGCGCTGTCCGCCGCGTTCAAAAAGGGGGAGGACATTCACTCGCGCACCGCCGCCGAAATTTTCGGCACCCCCATCGACCGGGTGGACGAAAACACGCGCCGTATGGCCAAGGCGGTCAACTTCGGCATCGTGTACGGCCTGAGCGCCTTCGGTCTGTCGCGCCAGCTTAAAATCCCGCCCCGGGAGGCGAAGGAGTTCATCGACCAGTATTTTGCCCTCTACCGGCGGGTGAAGACCTACATTGAGGACACCGTGGAACAGGCGCGCCGGCTTGGGTACACCACCACGCTGATGAACCGCCGCCGCTATCTGCCCGACCTCGCGAGCAAGAACAAACAAGTGCGCGAAGCGGCGGAGCGCGTGGCCATCAACTCGCCGATTCAGGGCAGCGCCGCGGATCTCATCAAGGTGGCCATGGTCCGGCTCTCGAAGCAGCTCAAGAAAAAAAAGCTGCGCTCGAAGATGATTCTGCAGGTGCACGACGAGCTGGTGTTCGAGTGCCCGCAAAAGGAAAAGGCCGTCCTGCACGATCTGGTCAAAAAGGAAATGGAAGGGGTGTACGAATTCAACGTCCCACTGCTGGTGCACATCGGCTGGGGGGCCAACTGGAACGAGGCGCATTGAGGTTTCGAGGAATGGGCGGCACCGGCCGCTCGGGACAATTATCAACAGGAGTGAAAGCGATGATGTTGAAGATCATGGCGTGGGTCGTCGGCCTGAGCGTGGTTCTTGGTTTTCTCTTGATGGTCTTTAAAATGTAGGAGGCGGAAACCGGGCCTCTCCCGCCGGCGCATTTCGCGCCGCCGGGGGACAGGACAAGCGCCGGTTTTTGAGGCGAAAAGGTGGTTTTGTGATCTAGATCACAAATCAACTATTTGTTTTTAAATGAGTTCCTGCTACAATGGGTGAAAGAGTTCCCACAGCCCTGAAAGGAACCATGCAAAGCGTAGAAACCTTCATCCGCCATCCCCTCGTCAGCCTGGACCGTTCTCTCACCGTGGTGGAAGCCCAGTTCCATATGCAGGTCAGAAGGGTGAGTTCCCTCCTTATCACCGCCTTTCAGGAATATGTCGGCATCCTCACCGAATCGGACATCGAGGCCAAAGTCCTCGCTAAGGGACTAGACCCAAAAAACACGCTCATTTCCTCGGTGATGAACCGCTCGATTTTCTCCGTCGACCGCTTCACCACCATTGAGCAGGCGCAGGCGTTCATGCGGCAAAAAGGAATCGGCCACTTGGCCGTGACCCGCGAAGGCCATGTTGTCGGGGTCATTTCGTTCAAGGACCTGGCGGAGAGCTACCAGCAGACCATTTCCGCCGCGCCATAACTTCCACCATACTTTAATCTCCAACCCGAATTAAACCGGCGGCGAAGCCTTTTATTGCAGGCTAGCGGTCCTGGTTTTCCCTCAGCCTGCAACCGCGAAAAAACCACCTTCCGCTCCATGGGCTAATTCGATTTCACCGGAATCCGCGCCGGCCTGGCGGCGGGCAAACTCCTGTTCAGGACCAGATAACCGAACAGCGCCGCCGCGAGGGAGCTCACCAGCACGCCGATCTGCGCGCTGGCGCCATAGCCTCCTCCTTCATGCTCGACAAACGCGAGGGTGGCGATGAACAGGCTCATGGTGAAACCGATTCCCGTGAGCACCGATACGCCGTAAAACTGCATCCAGGTGATCTTTTTCGGCAGCTTGGCCAGCCCCGCCTTGATGAGCAGCCAAGAAAAGCCGAACACACCCGTCTGCTTTCCCAGGAAGAGCCCGGCGGCGGTGCCGAGAGGAACGGGATCGAGAAGCCGCGCGGGCGAATACCCCGCCAGCGACACCCCGGCGTTGGCAAAAGCGAACAGGGGAAGAATGCCAAAAGCGACCCAGGGGTGCAGGGCATGTTCCAGGTTCAGCAAGGGAGGTTTACCCTTTCCACCCCGCCCCCGGAGAGGAATGGTGAAGGCCAAGGCCACGCCCGCCAGGGTGGCATGCACGCCGGACTTCAACACGCTGACCCACAACACCACACCCACCAGCATGTACGCGGCGATGCGCACCACACCCATTTGATTCAAGCCACACAAGACCGCCAGTGCCACCCCGCTGAGCAGCAGGGACGACATCGACAAATCGTGCGTGTGGAAAATAGCGATGATGATTATGGCCCCCAGGTCGTCGATGATGGCCAGGGCCATGAGAAACAACTTCAGAAAAACCGGAACCCGCTTGCCGAACAGGGACAACACGCCGAGCGCAAAGGCGATATCCGTCGCGGCGGGCGTGGCCCATCCCTGCATCGCCACTGCGTCGCCGCGGTTAAACGCGATGTAGATGCCCACCGGCACCGCCATGCCACCAAGGGCGGCGACCCCGGGCAACACGAGGGTGACGGGATTGGAGAGATGCCCCTGCAATATTTCCCGCTTCACTTCCAAGCCGATCAGCAAAAAAAACACCGCCATCAGGCCGTCGTTCACACAGAGGAGAAATGGCTTGTTGAGAATCAGCCGCCCCACTTGCACGCCGACAGGCATCTCCAGCAGGCTCTGGTAGGCGGGAGACAGGGGGGTGTTCGCCGCAAGCAGGGCCAGCACCATCGCCACGATCAGCAGGATGCCGGAAGCCGCCTCCAGCCTGAGAAACTCCTGCATCCAATGATTTCTTCGAGTTTGCACCGTGCCTCCAAATACATGCCCCAGAGGGCTTTCACAAGCCCCCTGGAGGTTTATGAATAGATAAGAGAATTTGGGGTGGCCAGCCTCTCTACAGTGAGAGACCGGGC
>QJWD01000147.1 GCA_003235465.1 Nitrospirota bacterium
ACGAACCCTCCCGGCCGGTGAAGCGCGCGGCGCGGTAGCGGTCGTACTCGCGGCGTTTCGCAGGGTGAATGAGGACGCCGTAGGCCTCGGAGAGGGTCTTGAATTTTTCCTCCCGGTCCGGGTCGTCGGGGTGGTGGTCCGGGTGGAACTCGAGCGCCAGCCTGCGGAAGGCTTTGCGGATCTCGTCGTCGCCGGCGTCTTCCGCGACGCCGAGGATCTTGTAATAATCCTTGAACTCTTTTGCTCTGTGCGGACCCATATCCCAAATTGTACCGCAAGCGGGGGCGGGTTTTACATCCCGAGTTTTTGCGGGTATTTCGCCTCGACGATTTCCGGGCCATCCAGGGTGGTGTTCTTTTCCGTGGTCGACAACTGGTAGGATTCGTCGGCGTGCAGGCGCTGCTTGAGGTTTTCGAAATGCACCACCAGCGGCCTGGCGGGAAGGTCGGGCTTTTCCGGGGTGAGGATCAGGTCCTCCGTCGCCAGCACGTCGCGGTACTTCCTTTTCATGTTCATTTTATAGGCCTGGTAGCCGGGCAGGGCTTCGGCGCCCAGGTAGGGCTCCCGGTTGATGACGCGGTAGCCCTCGGGAATGTACACGTTGGCGAAATAATCCGACCCGAGGGAATGGTGCACCGTGGTTTCCAGGTGCAGCACGCGCAGGCTCGAATCGGTGGGGGTGAGGCTCATCTTCACGTAATAGGTGCGGTCGTGGAAGTTGAGGTTTTCGAGAAAGACGATGCCGTAGAGGACATTCAATTTGAATTGCAGGAGCACGCCCAGAAAAACCCAGCCCACCACCTTGAAAAAACGCTTCATCGCATGTTCCGCCTTGTATCGGATTGCTCGCCCGCCGCTAAAAGAGGGCGTAACCGGTTGCAAAATAATCGCTTGGGAATACCGTACCGCATTATAAACAAAAAGCCCGCGTTTGCAAGCCGGAGGCTTGCCTGGCCGGGCGCGCGCCGTCCCGTTCAGGGCGGTTCGTGGACCGGGGGGCGCGGAATGCACGGGCTAATTCCGGGGGGCAAAATTTTTGTTAAGAATCATCGCCTTTTATTCGACAAGAAATCAGGTCCAACCACTGGGGAGCGGGGTATGAGTGAAGAGCGCATCAAGCGGCACCTGGGCAAGATTCTGTTTTCCATCGTCGGCATCCTGGGCCTTTGCATTCTTGCCCTGATCCTTTATATATCGAGCGCTAGCCTGAACAACACGGTGGCGGCCAGCCGGGAGAACGCGGTATCCATCATCGAACAGTTCAAGACCCTGCGCGCCTACTACGTCGAAGCCGTGGTGAAGAAGGTCAAGGGCAAGGTCGCCATCACCTACGACCACCAGGGCAAGGACGGCGCCATCCCCCTGCCCGCCACCCTGATTCACGGCATGAGCGAGCGCCTCAGGTCAAAGGGCGAGGAATTCATTCAGCTCAAGCTCTACAGCGATTATCCATTCCCCAACCGCAAAAACCGCGTGCTCGATGAATTCGGCCGCGACGCGCTGAAATTTTTCCGCGAACGGCCCGATGAAACCTTCGTGCGCCGGGAAACCCTGGCCGATGGCCGGGATGTCGTGCGCGTGGCCGTGGCCGACCGCATGGTGAGCGAGGCCTGCGTGAGCTGCCACAACCAGCGGGCGGACACGCCGAAGAACGACTGGGCACTCGGCGACGTGCGCGGCGTGCTGGAGGTGATCGCCCCGGTCGGCCGCCAGGTCGCCGCCAACCGGGGCATGCTCGGCACCGTCATCGCCATCACCGCCGTGGCGGTGGTCCTCGTTGCGCTTCTCGTGGTCGGCATCTGGCTGTTCATGCGCTCGATGGTGCGCACCGAAACCGAGACGGCGAAAATCGTCTCGGTGATGGAGAACACCCATATCGGCACCCTGTTCGCCGACCGCGAGGGCATCATCCGTTACATCAACGCCGGTTTCGGAAAACTGGTGGCAGAACTGTCGGATCATCTGGATCTGCCGCCGGAGGGCCTGCTCGGCGCCTCCATCGACCGGTTCCATGAGGATCCCGAAGCCCGGCGCTCCCTCTGGCGGGATCCCGGCAGCCTGCCGGTCGAGTCGCGCATCCACATCGGCCCCGAGGTCATCGACATCACCGTGAGCCCGGTGTTCGACCAGAACCAGAACTACCTCGGCCCCATGGTCGCCTGGGAAAAGGTGACGGAACAGGTGCAGGCCGAGGCCCACCTCGCGCAGGTGGCGGGCATGGTGGAGAGCAGCCCCGCCATCATGATCTTTGCCGATAGCGATCTCAAGGTGCGCTACCTGAACCCCGCCGGAGAGGGGACGTTTCGCCGCCTCGCCAGCCACCAGCCGGTGGCGCGGAGGGATATTCCCGGCCAGCCGATCCGCATTTTCGGCGAGGCGTTCGCCCGCTCCGAGAAGTTGGTGCGTAAAGCGGATGAGCCGCCCTGCCGGGAAACCATCGAACTCGGGCCAGAAACGTTCGAGGTGCAGGTGGCGCCGGTGCGCGGCACCGACGGCCGCGCCCTGGGGGTGATGATGACCTGGCAGCAGGTGACGGAGAAAGTCCGCATGGAACGGCTCGCCCGCGAACAGGAAGAGCAGGAGCGCATCAAGACGCAGGAACTCAAGGACAACGTGGACCGCATCCTCGCAATGGTGCGCATGGCCGCCAAAGGCGACCTGACCGGAGAGGTCCCGGAAGTGGGGGAGGGCGCCATTCGCGCCATGGGCGACGAGCTTGGCCGCTTTCTATCGGATCTGATGGGAAGAATCGCATCCATCGCCGAAACCGCCACGGTGCTCAAAAAATCGTCGGGGGAACTCAGCACGGTGAGCCAGAACATGGCGGGCTGCGCCGAGGAGACCTCCGCCCAGGCCGGGGTGGTGACCGCCGCTTCGGA
>QJWD01000136.1 GCA_003235465.1 Nitrospirota bacterium
ATTCTCCGCGTGCAGGAGCAGCTTCTCCAGGGTGTCATCGGCTTTTTTCGGCGCCAGCACCAGGGTGGTTTCCGCCCCCTCCTTCACCACGCGCACCACGTCGAAGGTATCGGTCAGCTTGCCGCGCCCGGCGAGAAACAGCGCCGGCGCGTTCGACGAGTAAATGCTCTCCAGCGTCATTTTGGTGACCTGGTTGTCGACGGGCAGGTACAGCCACAGGGTTTTCTGATCGCTCACCAGCACCTGCGGGTCGGGGGCGCTGTAAACCCACTTCATGCGCCCCGGTTTTTTGATCTCCACCTCGCCCAGGGCTTCCACCGTCTGGTTCATCATTTTAACGTAGGATTTCTGCACGAAACCGGCGCGGAAGCTTTTGGTTTCCTCGTATTTCTTCTGAATGGCGAGGATGGCTTTCTCCTCCTCGCTCGCGGCCAGCGCCAAAGGCGCTACCCCCCCGGCGAAAAGGAGGGCGAGGGTCAAAAAAAACGCGGGCGTCATCTTGTTCGGCAAAATCGCCATTCAAGCCTCCTTCAGGATCGTCCTGCGTCCTTCGATGCGGATGCCGCCGGCCATGAAAAGGCCGATGGCTTCGGGGTACAGTTTGTGCTCCTCTTCAAGGATGCGCGCCGCCAAGGTGTCGGCGTCGTCCCCCTCCAGCACCGGGACAGCGCGTTGCAGGATGACGGCGCCGCCGTCCACCGTCTCGTCGACGAAGTGCACCGTACAGCCTGAGATTTTCACCCCGTAATCGAGCGCCTGCTTTTGCGGGTGAAGGCCGGGAAACGCCGGCAAAAGCGAGGGATGAATGTTCATCACCCGGCCGCGAAACGGCGCGACGAACTCCTTTGAAAGAATGCGCATGAATCCGGCCAGGCAGACCAGGTTCGCACCGCTCGCCTCGATGGCCGCCACCATCGCCAGGTTGAATTCGCTACGCCCGGCGTATTGTTTGGGGTCCAGAAACAGCGTCTCAATGCCGTGCCTGCGGGCCCTGGCGAGGGCGGGCGCCGCCGCCACATCCGAAAGCACGAGGGCCACCCGCGCGCCGGGCAACGCCCCATGTTCGATGCTGTCGATGATCGCCTGCAGATTGGAGCCGCGCCCGGAAACCAGGACGGCCAGCTTGAAATCGTTCGTTATCATTTGAGTCGCGATATCCGGAAACCCGTATCATGTCTGGAAAGAGCGGCGGCTCCCTACTAAAAACCCCAGGTTACCCTGTCCATTCGAGTTGCGGTATTTGAAAAATCTTTCCGGGAGCGGAAAGAACGGGGAGTTTCCTTAATGCCCCTTAGGTTACCACGGTTTCCCGCAACAAATCAACGCGGCCGCCCGCCCTTCCCCGGGCCCTTCCCCGCCGCCAAACAGTCCGGGATCAAAAGCGCTTGTAAACGGGATGCTTAAAACTGGATGTTCCATTCCTTGAGGAGCGGAATGGCCTCGTAGCGTGTGAGGTCGTAATGGATCGGCGTGATGGAGATGTAGCGGTTGCTCACCATTTCACAATCGGTCTCCGGGTCCACTTCGTCGAAGCGCATCTCGCCCGCCATCCAGTAATAGATGTTGTTGCGCGGGTCCACGCGCCGGTCGAAGGTTTCGATGACGCGCGATTTGCCCTGCCGAGTGATCGCCACTCCCTCGATCTGATCGCGCGGCACAGCCGGGATGTTGACGTTCAGCGATACGCCTTCGGGAAGCCCCTTCTCGAGAACAAGCGGAACGAGCGTGCGGGCGAACACTGCTGCGGGGCCGAAATCCGGCTTTTCGAAGGTGTCGAGGGAAAGCGCCACCGAGGGGATGCCCATGGTGGCCGCCTCGGTGGCGGCGGAGACGGTGCCGGAATAGATGGCGCAGGTGCCGAGGTTGCCGCCGAAGTTGATGCCGGAGACGACCATCTCCGGCGGCTCGTCGAGCAGCACCGAAACCGCGATCTTGACGCAATCGGCCGGGGTGCCGTTGACCGCGTAGCCGATGAGTTCGCCGTTCTCCACCACCTTGCGCACCTTGAGCGGCACCGACAAGGTGATCGCGTGGCCGACGGCGCTCTGCTCGCTGTCCGGCGCCACCACCACCACCGGGGCGATGTGCCTGAGCTCTTCGCGAAGAGCCCGAAGCCCCGGCGCATAAAAGCCGTCGTCGTTGGAAAGCAGGATCATAAGAAAAAGAGGCGGTGGGCTTTAGCGCCAACCGCCTCGTGCAGGATTTTTACGCTTAAGGGGTGGCCCCGGCTTAGTTGTGCTTGGAGAAATAGTCCAGGGAGCCCTTGGGGTCGGCCTTCATGCCGTCTTCCCCCTGGTGCCAGTTGGCGGGGCAGACCTCGCCGTTCTTCTCGTGGAACTGCAGCGCGTCGACCATGCGCAGCGCCTCGTCGATGTTGCGGCCGAGCGGCAGGTTGTTGATCAGCTGGTGCTGCACCACGCCGTTCTTGTCGATGAGGAACAGGCCGCGAAAGGCGATGCCCATTTCCGCCAGCACGCCGTAGCTCTGGCTGATGGATTTGGTCACGTCGGCGATCAGCGGGTATTTGATCTCGCCGAGGCCGCCCTTCTTCCTGTCGGTGTTGCGCCAGGCGAGGTGGGAGAACTTACTGTCTATGGAAACGCCCAGAACCTGGGTGTTGCGCTTTGCGAAATCCGCCGTCTTGTCGCTGAACGCGACGATCTCGGTCGGGCAGACGAAGGTGAAATCCAGCGGGTAAAAGAACAGCACAACGTATTTGCCCTTGAAATCCGAAAGCTTGATCTGTTTGAAGGTTCCGTCGGGCATAACGGCATCGGCCGTGAAGTCGGGTGCGGGTTTGGCCACTAGGGTCGACATATTTTCCACTCCTGAAAGAAAGGGTTGTCATTAAAGAGGAGTG
>QJWD01000037.1 GCA_003235465.1 Nitrospirota bacterium
GCGGACCTGAACCCGGTCAAACAGCGGCTCGCCGAGGCGCTCCCCGGCCACATCAGGATCGAGCGGCCCGAGCGCAAGAACCAGCAGGTGGAGAAAATGCTGCGCGCCTTCCAATACAATCTCACCGCGCTCAGCTTCGTCGCCCTGCTCGTCGGCCTGTACCTGATCTACAACATGATGGCGCTGTCCGTCGTCCGCCGCCGGGTGGAGATCGCGACCTTGAGGGCCCTGGGCTGGACGCCCCTCATGGTGGCGGCGGTGTTCTTCCTCGAAGCCGGCATCATCGGCGCCGCCGGTTCGGCGCTTGGCATCGTGCTCGGCGGCGCCTTCGCCCAGGCCGCCCTCGACGCGGTGACCCTCACCGTCAACAACCTGTATGTCGCAAGCCACGCCCGCGAGGTCCACCTCGCCTGGCGGGAAGCGGGGCCGTACTTCCTCCTCGGCATGGGGCTGTCGCTGGTATCGGCGCTCATCCCGGCGTGGGAGGCGGCCACCACCTCGCCCGCCCGCGTCATGCGCGTCGGCAGTTACGACCTCAAGCAGTTCCGCGCGAGCGGAAAGCTCAACCGCTGGGCGCTCGTCTCGGCGCTCCTCGCCGGGGTGATGAGCCAGCTGCCCGCCGTCGGCGGCTTTCCCTACTTCGGCTTCCTCGCCGTGTTCCTGCTCATCCTGGCGTTTTCGCTGTTCTCGCCGTCGGCGCTGCTCATCGCGCGCGCGCTGTTCCACTCGCCGTTCAAGCGCCTGTTCGGCGGCGAGGGCCTCATCGCCTGTATGAACCTGTCGCAGAACGTGGGCAGGAACAGCCTCGCCGTCTCCGCCCTCGCCATCGCCTTCATGATGGTGGTGAGCATGTCCATCATGGTGCACAGCTTCCGCGAGACCGTCACCATCTGGATCGGCGAAACCCTGAAGGCCGACCTGTTCGGGCGCGTCGCCGGCGGGCGCGATACCGACTACCGCACCACCCTGCCCGCCCCGGGCGCGGAAAAACTGAAGGCGCTGCCCGGCGTGGCGGCGGTGGACCTGTTCCGCGCGCTGGACATCACCTACCACGACCAGCCCGCCGTGCTGGCCACGGGAGATTTTAGTGTGCTCTCCCGCCACGGCCACCTGCTCATCAAGGAAGGCGCGAAAGCCCGCGACCTGGCGAAGCTTCTGGCCGGGCAGAACCGCGCTATCGTCTCCGAGGCGTTCTCGCTCAAGCACAACATCGCCGTGGGCGACACGCTAAACCTCGACGCGCCCTCGGGCAAGCTCGCCCTCGAAGTCGCCGCCATCTATCACGACTACTCGCGTGAGCGCGGCTACATCGTCATCGACCGTGGCACCTTCCTCGAGCATTACAAAGACAGCGCCATCAACAGCTTCGTCGTTTACCTCGAAGACAAACGTCAACTCGAAAGCGTGCGCGAAAAAATTCTCGCAACCCTGGGGAAAGAAATCCACCTCGTCCTGCGCTCGAACCGGGAACTGAGGAAAGATGTGCTCGACGTGTTCGACAAGACCTTCGCCATCACCTATTCGCTGGAAATCATCGCCGCCCTGGTGGCGGTGCTCGGCCTGTTCAACACCCTCGTGTCGCTGATATTGGAACGGCGGCGGGAGATCGGCATCCTGCGTTTTCTGGGCGCGTATCGCGCACAAGTAAAAAAGATGATCTACATCGAGGCGGGGCTGCTCGGGCTCATCGGCGCGACGATGGGGCTTATGGCGGGGTTTCTCGTGTCCTACCTGTTAATTTTCGTGATCAACAAACAATCCTTCGGCTGGACCATCCAGGTGCACCACCCGGCGGGCTTTCTGGTGACGGCAACATTTCTGTTCCTCGCCATCGCCATCGCCGCGGGCCTCACCCCCGCGCGCATGGCCGCCCGCCTGAACCCAAGAGAAGCCGTGCGGGTGGGGTAAAAACCATGCCCCACCAGACATTTCCACAACTTATTTCATCCCGAAAGCCCGCTTTCGGCCAAAAGCGGACGTTAAGCACAAAGAAAAATGGCGGCTCCGAAGGATCATCTGTGGACCATTTACTACTCCAGATTTCTCTACTGGAGCGTGGCGGTTTGGTTGTCCTTGCTGGGAGCACACATCCCTTGTCGCCGGGAACGGACGGCACTCGGAGATCGTTTGCCTGTCCGTTTCGATCTTGTCCAGAAGACGAAGCCGGGTGACCTGAGAGATCAGTGTTCTTTCTCGATCAACCGTTTGAGTTTTTCCCTGGACTCTAATCTCAAGCCTCCTCGGGATTCCATGGCGGGAACTTGCTTTTCCAGATTTTGTGTCAGTTTGTGAAGGGTTTTCAATTGGGTTTCATATTCACGGCAGTATTCGCAAAGAGCCAGGTGGAAACAGATTTTGATCCACTGCGCCGTGGAGGAGGGGCGATCCATTCTCTCCGAAATCAGCCGAGTCACCTCAATGCACTGCGACTTCATCATGTCCAGGATAAAATCTCTGATCACTTCCCGGGCGGATTTAGCCATTGTTATGAATTTCCGAAAGATGGCCTTCCATGCATTTCTTTAAAGTATTCCGCGCCCGATGAAGCATGACCCAGAGGTTGTTCGGTGTAATTTCATTTTCCCGGCAGATTCTTTCCGTATCCTGTTCCTCAATTTCACGGAGGATATACAGATGTCGGAATTTCGGAGCAAGCCGGTCAATACACCCGGCCAGTATTTGATAAATTTGGTTGTCTTCGGAGACCTTTTCAGAATTGATTCCCCAGCTGTAGGGAAGTGTTTTCCAGTGCCCCTTTTCGTCAAAGTCGGGTTGGCAGGGGTCCGCATGCTCTTTTAATTCCAGGGAAAAATTAAAATCCTTTTTTGCTTCCCGGAAATAATCGAAAATTTTGTATTT
>QJWD01000411.1 GCA_003235465.1 Nitrospirota bacterium
ACGCGGGGCGGATGCCGACGAGCAGCTCGCCGTTCCTGTCCTTGATGGTGCCGCGGTAGGCCGGCAGCGACACCATCCGCACGCGGTTGTTTTCGGACAGCTCGATGAAGTAGCCGCCCTTCAGGATCTGCAGGTACCAGACGCGCACCCACAGGCACAGGAAGCAGAACACCACCAGGATCACATAGATCTTGATTTTCTTGCGGATTTCATCGGTGGCGTCGGCGCCGTGGCGAAAATAACTCATGGCGCACCGAGGTAAAGAGTGCGATGCCGGGGCACCATCCATTTCTTCAGAAGATCCAGGCCGTAAAACAGGATGGGGCTGATGCAGGCGTTGTACAGGGCGTAGGCGAAGACCGAGGAAACCACCCAGCCGACGGGAAAGTCGCCCTTGAACAGCGTCACCAGCACTAGGTGGTAGACCAGGCCGTCGAACAGGGACGCCGAGAAAATGAAAAACGCCGTGGGCAGGAAGCCCTCGACCAGGATTTTGTCCTTGAGGGTGGAGAAAAACAGCGCCACCAGGCTTTTCGACAGGGTGTTGACCCCGAGCAGGCCGCCGGAGAGGCAATCCTGAATCAGCCCAACGGCGGCGCCCATGCCGACGCCATGGTTGCCGCGAAACTGAAAGCCGCAGTAGACGACGAAGATCAGCGCCAGGTCGGGCCTGACGCTGGCAACCGAGAGCGCATCCAGCCAGGTGGTCTGGATGGAGAACAGCAAGAGGAGCACAAGGGACTGGATCAGGAAAAACATGGCTCGGGCCTTAAGGCAGGAGTACGAGCACTTCCTCCAGGCGCTGGATATCAGCGCCGGGTTGCAATCGGATGACCTGGAACAGGCCCTGCTCGGTCCGGGTGACTTCCGTCACCGAGCCGATCAGGACGCCTTTCGGGAAAATCCCGCCGAGGCCGGAGGAGACCACCCGGTCGCCCACCTTCACCAAGGCGGATTTCTCGACGAATTTCATCTGGCACCACCGCTCTCCCGTGCCCACCACGATGCCCTGCACGCGGGAGTCCTGAAACAGCGCGTCCACCGCGCTGCGGCTGTCGGTGATGAGCAGCACCTTCGACGACGACGAGCTTGCCTCGATGATGTGGCCGAGCACGCCGGCATCGGTGACCACCGGCAGGTTTTCCCGCACCCGGTCGTCGGTGCCCTTGTCGATGAGAATCACCTTCGACCACTGCGTCGCATCGCGGCCGATCACCGTGGCCACCACCGAGGGCCGTGCGGGCCCGGGGCGGTCGCCCGCCAGCCTGAGCAAGCGGTCCTGCCTGAGCACGGTTTCCTGCAGCTGGTTCTTTTCCTTGAGCAGGCGGTCGAGCTCTTCCTTCAGCCGCACATTCTCCTCGGCGGCGCCCACCATGAAAAAGTAATGATCCACCGTTTCGCCGACGCTTTTGACGCCGGCCATGAACACCGACTGTATCGGCGAAAACAGCGTCGAAACCCAGGATTCGATGAACAGGGGCCCGCGGTCGCGCCGCAGGTTGAGCGTGATCAGCGCAAAGGAAACCAGTAGCAGCGCGAAAAAAAGCAGCACCAGGTTTTTTCCCGAAACACCTCTTTTGGACACTGTCAAATCGTCACTTTTCTCAGCAGATCGGGATCTTCGAGGACCTTGCCCGCGCCCAGGGCCACCGCCGAGAGGGGGTCGTCGGCCATAGTGATGGGCAGCCCCGTCGCTTCCTTGAACAGGGTGTCGAGGCCCTTGATGAGGGAACCACCGCCGGCCACCACCACGCCCTTGTCGACGATGTCCGCCGCCAGTTCGGGCGGCGTGCGCTCGAGGGCGATCTTCACCGCCTCGACGATGGTGCCGAAGGTCTCGGTGAGCGCCTCGCGGATTTCCTCGTCGGAGATGACGAGGGTCTTCGGGATGCCGGCGACGAGGTCGCGGCCCTTGACTTCCATGGTGAGGCGTTTGTCCAGCGGGTACGCCGAACCGATGGCGATCTTGACTTCCTCGGCCGTGCGCTCGCCCACCAGCAGATTGTATTTTCTCTTGATGTAGTTGACGATGGCTTCGTCCATCTCGTCGCCGGCGATGCGCACCGACTTGGAGTAGACGATGCCGGACATGGAGATGATCGCCACTTCGGTGGTGCCGCCGCCGATGTCGATGATCATGTTTCCCGTCGGCTCCTGCACCGGCAGGCCCACGCCGATAGCCGCCGCCATCGGTTCCTCGATGAGGAACACCTCGCGCGCCCCGGCGGATTCAGCCGAATCGCGCACCGCGCGCTTTTCCACCTGCGTGATGCCCGAGGGCACCGCGATGACGACGCGCGGCCGAACCAGCGTCTTGCGGTTGTTGTGCACTTTTTGGATGAAGTGGCGGATCATCTGCTCCGTCACCTCAAAATGGGCGATGACGCCGTCCTTCATCGGCCGAATCGCGACGATGCTGCCCGGGGCCCGGCCCAGCATCTGCTTCGCCGCCTGGCCCACCGCCTGCACCTCCTTGGTCTGCGCATTGATGGCGACCACCGAAGGCTCGCGCAGGACGATGCCCTGCCCCTTCACATTGACGAGGGTGTTGGCCGTGCCCAGATCGATCGCCAGGTCATTCGAAAACCAGTCCCAGAACATGCTGACCACAGCCCTCCCCTTCTGATATCGCCAATCCGATTTATGTTAACCCGTTGTTTTACATTAAGTTTCATTTTATATCAAGGGGCCTCTGAAATTGCAAGATAAAACCAGATCGCCAGTCCGAACAAGGGGTTAGGGAGCGCCCGGGCCGCCGCCCGCCCGCCCGCCGCGGGGCGGGATTTACGGTTGCCAATCCTTCGGGCCTTCTATATGATGAGGGTTTTAATTGATTTTTAAAAACTTGCCGGAGATT
>QJWD01000178.1 GCA_003235465.1 Nitrospirota bacterium
GTAGGATTTGTGGGTGAGGGCCTTGTCGAGGAGGAAAATGTCTTGAAAGCGATAGCCTATCGCCTGCTGAAACCGCTCGAGTCCGTCTTTTCGTTTATCTGACAGCATGGCGCGGCCCGGGCTCTGGGAATCTATACGGCTTTGAACACCACAACCCCGTTGGTGCCTCCGAAACCGAAGGAGTTGGACAGGGCAGCGCGAACCTTGAGATCGCGCGCTTCGTTGGGCACGTAGTCCAAGTCGCACTCGGGGTCCGGCGTATGGTAGTTGATGGTGGGCGGCACGACGCTCCGCTCCATGGCGATGAGAGTGTAAATGGCCTCGACGCCGCCGGCCGCGCCCAGGAGATGACCGGTCATGGATTTGGTGGAACTGACCGCGAGCTTCCTCGCGTGATCCCCGAACACGGTCTTGATGGCCTGGGTCTCCGTGGCGTCGGCGATGGTGGAAGTGCCGTGAGCGTTGACGTAATCGATCTCTTCGGGGGCTATGCCGCCGTTCTTGAGCGCCAGGCGCATGCAGCGCGCGGCGCCCTCCCCGGCCGGAGCGGTGGCGGTGATGTGGTGGGCATCCCCGTTCAGCGCGTAGCCCGCGAGCTCGGCGTAGATTTTCGCGCCGCGCTTTTTGGCGTGTTCCATCTCCTCGAGTACCACAACCCCCGCCCCCTCGCCGATGACGAACCCGTCGCGGTCCTTGTCGAAGGGGCGGCTCGCGCCCTCGGGCTCGTCATTGCGGGTGGACAGGGCCTTGGCGGCGCTGAAACCGCCGACCGACAGCGGGGTGATGGTGGATTCGGTGCCGCCGGCGATCATGATGTCGGCATCGCCGTATTGAATCAGCCGGCCGGCGTCGCCGATGGCGTGGGTTCCGGTGGCGCAGGCGGTGACGACGCAGGTGTTCGGGCCCTTCGCCCCGTACAGGATGGACACCTGCCCCGAGGCGAGGTTGGAGATGACCATGGGAATGAAAAAGGGCGATATCTTGCGCGGGCCCCTTTCCTTGTAGATGTCGTGGTATTTTTCGATGGCGGGCAGGCCGCCCAGCCCGACGCCGATCATCACCCCAACGCGCTCGGCGTTCTCCTCGGTGATTTCGATGCCGGACTCCTCGACGGCCATGCGGCTCGCCGTCACCGCGAAGTGGATGAAGCGGTCCATCTTCTTCACTTCTTTGTGGTCGATGTAGCGCTCCGCGTCGAAACCGCGAACCTCGCCGGCAATCCGCACGGGAAAATCACCCGCGTCGAACCGGGTGATAGGACCGATGCCGGATTTGCCTTCGAACAAGGCGGACTCGTTGGCCTCCCGGCCGATGCCGAGCGGAGAGACCAGGCCCAGGCCTGTGACCACCACGCGCCTCTTCATGACAGCATCCCCGTGGAATGATTAGTTGGTGCGGCTCTTGATGTAGTCGATGGCGTTCTGCACCGACGCGATCTTCTCGGCCTCCTCATCGGGAATTTCGATATCGAATTCCTCTTCCAGAGCCATCACCAGCTCAACGGTGTCGAGGGAATCCGCACCCAGGTCATCCATGAACGAGGCTTCGGGGGACACCTGCTTCTCATCCACGCCCAGCTGATCGACAATGATTTCTTTAACTTTTTCTTCTACGGACATATACGCGCTCCTAAGATGGTTACATCCACATGCCACCGTTAACGTTGATAACCTGACCGGTGATATAGCTGGCCCGATCGGAGACAAGAAATGCGACTGCACGGGCGACATCCTCGGGCTCGCCCAGCCGCTGGAGAGGAATCTGCTCGATGAGTTTCTGCCGGACGCCGTCCTCGAGCACGCGGGTCATCTCGGTGTCGATGAAACCGGGAGCCACCGCGTTGACGGTGATGCCGCGCGAAGCCACCTCGCGCGCCAGCGTTTTGGTGAGGCCGATGACGCCGGCCTTCGACGCGGCGTAATTGGCCTGGCCGAAATTTCCCATGACGCCGACGATGGAGGCGATGCTGACGATGGCGCCCTTCTTCTGCTTCATCATTTGCTTGGCGGCCTGCTGGGCGCACAGAAAACTGCCCTTCAGGTTGATGTCCAGCACGCGGTCCCAGTCCGCCTCTTTCATGCGGACCATGAGCCCGTCGCGCGTGATGCCCGCGTTGTTCACCAGAATATCGAGGGGCTTGTGCTCCTTGGCGATCTGCTCGAACACCGCCTGCACATCCTGGGCGTTCGACACGTCGAGGCCCACACCGCTCGCCTGCTGCCCGCTTTTGCAGATTTCCTCGGCGGCGTTCCTTGCCCCTTCGCCGTTGATGTCGGCAAGAACGACGTGCGCCCCCTGCCCCGCAAGTTCGAGGGCGATGGTCCGGCCGATGCCCTGGGCGCCGCCGGTGATGAGGGCGATTTTATCTTTAAGTTCCATGGTTGACTCGTTTCAGCCGGCGGCGTTCAGTTCCTTCAGGCCGGCGAGGGTTTTTTCCAGGGACTCGGGATTTTCGACGTTGAAGCAGGGAATATCCCGGTTGAAGCGGCGCATCAGGCCCGAAAGCACGCGCCCCGGCCCAAGTTCCACCACCGCGTCGATGCCCTGGCCCACGATCTTCTCCATGGTTTCCGCCCAGCGCACGGCGGAGCAGACCTGGCGTGCAAGCGCTTCCCGGGCTTTGTCGCCACGGTCATTGGGCTTAGCCTCGGTGTTCGTGATAACGGGAAAGGACAGGTTTTGAAATTCGGTTTTATCGAGTTCCACTCGAAGCTTGAGCTCGGCGGGTTTCATCAGGGAGCAATGAAACGGCGCGCTGACGGGCAGGGAAACCGCCTTTTTCGCGCCCCGATCCCTGGCGGCCTGGGCAACTTTTTCCACCGCCCCGGCATGGCCGGCAACCACC
>QJWD01000073.1 GCA_003235465.1 Nitrospirota bacterium
ACCAAGTTCACCATCACGTTTCCGGTACCGCCCTCGCCTTGAACGATGAAAGGAATGGCCGGCAATGGAAGAATTCGACCTGTTTAAAAGCGACAAGCTGGCCCGCGCGGTGGAATCCCTCGCCGAGGCGGTGCTCATCACCGACCCTGGCGGGACGATCACCTACGTCAACCCGGCGTTTGAAAAAATCACCGGCTACAGCGAGGCGGAGGCGCTCGGCAAGAACCCGCGCATCCTGAAGAGCGGCCACAACCCGCCGGATTTTTACAAGGGCATGTGGGACGTCCTGCTCGAAGGCAAGGTGTGGAAGGGGCAGACGGTCAACAAGAGAAAGGATGGCACCACCTATCAGGCGGACCTCACCATCTCCCCCATCTGGAGCGAATCGGGCCGCATCCTCAGTTACGTGGCGGTGCAGCGCGAGGTGACCAACGAGCTGGCGCTTGCGGAAAAAGCCCGCCTGATCGAGGAAGAATACAAGGTTCTGCACCGGGTGGCCCAGGCCCTGCACAAGGGCGGCGACATGCAGGAGATGCTCGCCGGGGCGCTAAGGAGCATCGCGGCCTTTGATGAACTCGCGGCCCAGGCGAAAGCGGGCATCTTCCTCGCCGACGAACGGGAGCAAAGCCTCAAGCTCTTGACCACCATCGGGGATTTTTCAGACGAGTTCATCGCAGCGGAACAGACGGTCCCCTACGGCGACTGTTTGTGCGGCAAGGTGGCCGAAACGGGAGAGATGCTGGTCAGCAACAACTGCTTCACCGACGAAAGGCACAACCGCCTGTTCGAGGACATGACGGCGCACGGCCACTACATCGTGCCCCTCAAGAGCCGCGGCCGGCTAGTCGGCGTGATGTTCCTATACACCCACGAGGACCCGGCCTGGTACGAGCGCAGCCAGGAGATCCTGCTTTCCATCGGCGGCCTCATCGCCGATGCCATCGAATACCGCCGCGCCGAGGAACAATTGCGGAAGCCCTAGCTCCCCATAAAGGCGCGCCCAGGGCCGGCTAGGAACGCGCCACGGGCTTAAGCAGTTTGCGCCAGTGTTTCTTTTCCCAGTCGCGCGCGGCCTGGTAGTGCCGGTATTCCTTCTCCTTCTTCCTGAACCCCGCGTGGTGCGACCGCCAGGCCCCGTTCTTCCTGATCGCCGGCACCCACTGGTGGCACATCTCGTGATACACGGTGAGCTCCACCACCTCGCGCGGGACGAACCCCTGCTTGAGCCTCGGGTGCACGCGGATCAATTTCTTGCCGTCATCGTACGAACCGAACCGAAAACCGCTCTTGTTATGGTTGCCCGCATCGCGCCCCCATATCACGCGGGCCACGACGCCGCCGGCAAAATACTCTTCGTTCAGGCGGCGGAATATTTCATCGAGATCGATCTCCCCTTCGCCGCCTTGGGGAAGCGCCACCGCCGGTGGGGGGCCTCGCCGGAGGGCTTTCACCGCCTCGCCCCAGGGCTCGGGAAGCGCGGCTCCGTTGGCGAGGAGCGCGAGGAGCTTCTTTTCCAGCGCCGCCCTCACCTCCCGCCGCGAGTGTGAAAAATGCGCGTAATAGTTGTCGTTGAAGACCTCGAGACGCATTTCGCGCATGCGATGACACAGCGTGGCCTGCCCGAGAAAATCGAAACCGCCCTTCCGGCTCTTGAACACCAGCGTCCACAAGCCGGGATCGCCGGGCACCGCGCTCCCCGGCGCAAGCGAAAGCGTCCCGATGCGTAGCGCGGGCTGGGCAACCTGCTGTTGCTTATTGGTCACGTTGTCCGTCACGAAACATCCTCGTCCGCCGGCAAAAAGCGCCCGCCGGTTCAAAACATACACGGCTTGCCGGAGCCTGTCCACCACCTCTTCCGGCGGCGCTTAAGAGACTGAATCAGAAGGCGCTGCCCTGGCGGTGAAGCGTCTTTACTTTGCCGCGGATTTCCTTTAAGGTTGAAGGATGAGAAAGTACATCCTCGCCTTCCTGCTTTTGGCCCTCTTCGGCTGCGCCCCCGGCATGATGGAGATGCCGACCCTCCGGTCCCCAACGCCGGACGTGAGCGCCGAGGTGGAGCGTTTTTTAGCCACCGACGATGCCCAGGTGGAGGAGCAGGTCCTCTCGCGGCTTCGGCGCACCGGAGTTTCGAACGAACTTCTCCGCTCCGCTCTCAAGACGCGCGCCGGAATGACGCCCGCGGACAAGCCGCGCGGAAGCCAGGCCGGGCTGAGCGCGAGAGCCGGCGGCGGGGAATACCTCTACGCCCTCCACGTGCCCGAGACCGGGGAACCCGGCAAGCCGCTGCCGATGATCGTCGTCCTGCACGGCGCGGGCTCGACCGGCGACGACATCCTCGCCACCTGGGTGGATCGGCTGAACGGCGAATTCATCGTCGCCTGCCCGTCGTACCCGATGGGCGCGTGGTGGGCGAAGAACGCCGAGGACCTGGTTCTCGAAGTCATTCGCAAGACCCGCGCGGACTATCCCGTGGACCCGTCGCGCGTGTTTATCGCCGGGCTATCCAACGGCGCCATCGGCGCCTACATGATCGGCATGTTTTACCCCGACCTGTTCGCCGGCATCGCGCCCATCGCCGGCACCATCACCCCGCGCTACATGCATTTCCTGGTGAACCTGAGGAACACGCCGGTGTACACCATTCAGGGCGTCTACGACCCCATCTTCCCCATCATGCTCTCCAGGCGCGTGAACAAGATATTGTCCGACATGAACTACCCCGTGGTGTACCGCGAGCACGAGAAAAAGGGCCTCGCCCACGGCGGCCACTTCCTGCGCGAATCCGAAATTCCCGCGCTGGTGGCCTGGTTGAAGCAGCAGGCACGAAACCCGCTCCCCGAACG
>QJWD01000059.1 GCA_003235465.1 Nitrospirota bacterium
CACGTAAAGGAAGATGGCCACCATCGCGGCCAGCAGCATGAACGCGGTGATCCAGATGAAGACGGGGCTCCCCTCCCCTTCGCGCGCGGTTTCCTCGTTCATTGAGCCTGTTCCTTGCCGCTGATTTCTCTCAGCAGGTCGAGGTCCTTCTTCAGTGCCTGGCCGCGCTTCCTCAGCGTGAGCAGGTAAAACACCACGCCGCCCCAGACGAACGCGTTGGCCGCAAACAGGTACCCAAGATGATCCATTGCCTTATTCCTCCAGGATATGGTCGATGGTCATGATCGACACTCCAATAAATATAGCATCAAAACACAAGGTCAGGCCGACCCAGTCCATCATCGTGGCCAGTTCCGCGCCTTCGAGCACCTGCCCGGTCATCCGCACCGAGCCGATGACGATGGGCACCATGAGCGGGTAAAGCAGGATCGGCAGCATCACCTCCCGCGTCTTCAGGTTCGACGCCAGCGAGGAAAGCAGCGTGCCGAGGGCGCAGAAACCGAAGGTGCCGATGAACACCACGAGAAGAAGCGGACTCAGGTGGCCAAGGATGTCCACGTTGAAGAACACCATGAACAAGGGCAGGATGAAGGCTTCCATGATGAGTAGAAACACCAGGTTGCTCAGGAACTTGCCGAAATAGATCGTGGTGCGGTCCGCCGGCGTCAGGATCAGCCCCTGCAAGCAGCCGTTTTCCTTCTCCAGCGTGAACGAGCGGTTGAGCCCGAGCGTCCCGGCAAAAAGAAACGCCACCCACAACACCCCGGGGCCGACCTCGGTGGCCTTCACGATACTGAGGTTGATGGAGAAGATGAAGATCAGGATCACCAGCACCGAAAAGACGAACATGGAACTGAACAGTTCGCGCGTCTTGAATTCAGTGATGAGGTCCTTCCAGACGATGGCCCCCACCTGAAGCATGTACTGCCGCATACGCGCCCCTACCGGCCCCTGCCGCCCGGGGCGGCCTTTTCATTCGGCCTGTCAGCCAGAATCTCGAAATACAAATCCTCGAACCGGTGCTTGTCCAGATTTCCCGCCTCCTCGAAGAGCGCGAACCGGCCCTTGGACTGAATGGCCACCCTGTCGGACAATTCCAGCCCGCAGTCGATGTCGTGCGTGGTCATGAGAACGGTGCGTTTTTCGGTGTGCAACGCGCGCAGGGTTTGCTTGAGGTTGTTCGCCCCCTGCGGGTCCAGCCCGGTGAACGGCTCGTCGAGAAAAAGGACGGAAGGGTCGTGTAGAACCGCCCGCGCGATGGACACCCGCTGCTGCATGCCGCGGGAATAGGTGCGCACCCGGTCGTGCATCCTCGCTTTCAGACCCACATTTTCAATGGCCCGAATCGACCGCTCCTCCGGCCCTTCGAGGCCGTACATTTTAGCATAAAAGACCAGGTTCTCCACCGCCGACAGGTCTGCATACAGGCACGACGCGTGCGCGATGACGCCTATTTGCCGCCTCATCTCCGGATCGCCAGCAAGCACATCGAACCCAGCCACGCGGGCCGTCCCCCTTGTCGGTTTGGCGAGGCCGGCGAGGATCTTGAGCAGGGTGGTCTTGCCCGCGCCGTTGGGGCCGAAAATGGTGAGGAACTCCCCCTTCCTGAGCGCGAAGCTGATGCCGCGAAGGGCGGTCTGCACGCCAAACGATTTATGGATGCCTTCTGCCTCGATGGCAAACGGGGAATCGTCTGGCGTTCTGGGGGCGGTCATATCGCGGCGGTGTTTGGGGGTATCGCGGCTTTGGGCCTCATGTGGTTTTCGCCGCCCGCGACGAAGCGCTCTTCTTCCCCTTTTCCAATTCGTCCAGCCTCTCCAGGATGGCAGCGGCTTCCAGCTCCAGCTTGTGGCGGACGCCCTGGTAGTCCTCATCCGAAACCTTGTCGGTTTTGAAATCGAACTCCAGTTCCTTGATCGAGAGAAGCACTTCCTCCTTGCGCATCAGGAGGTGCTTGTACTCTTCGCCCTCCGGGTCCACGGGCTTGAACAGCTTCACTTTCGCCAGGCCGCGAAAGAGAGGCAGGCCCACGCCGATCAGAATCGCCGCCACCAGAAGGAGTTCGATGAAATGGACAAAATTCATTTATTGCTCGATATCATCCAGTTCACTCCTGATGCGGCGGAGGTACTTGTCGGCGAGGGGATTTTCTTCGGCGTCGGGCGCCTTGGCCTCTTCGCCCGCCGTCTCGCCCCGGTTCTTTTTAACCCACGTGTCGATGACCTTGCGTATGCCGAGCCCGCCCACGAGAAGCGCCGCGAACGGCGCCACCCAGGCGGTCAGGTTGAAACCGTTCTTGGTGGGGGCCGACAGCACCGTTTCCCCGTACTTGTCAACCTGCATCTTGATAATCTGCTCTTTCGTGAGACCCGATTCCAGGAGCTTGGTGAACTCCGCCCGGGTCTTGTCGGAAGTGGCGCAGGTGCAGTTGATGAGCACCTTGCCGCACTTGTCATCGCACTTGCACATGAGCGCGTTTTCGAGATCCGCAAGAACCGCGCCCGCCGTCGCCGCCTGCGGCGAAGCTAGAAAAACCATGGCGAGAACCGCCAGCAATGCCATTTTCAGTTTCATAACGTCACTCCTGCGCCGGGGCGAAGGCGGCATCCTGCTTTTTCTGCCGCATCAACCGCCGCCGCTCCTCGAGCCTGTCGGGCCACATGCACACCACCGTGCCGAAGGCGATGATCCAGCCTCCCGTCCATATCCAGCTTACCATGGGGTTGATGTACACTTTCAGCGTCGCGGCTTCATCCTCGGTGAAATCGGCGAGGATGAGGTAGACGTCCTCCTTCCAGGAAGACAGGACGTCGACTTCCGAGACGGGCTGGTTCTGCCCC
>QJWD01000369.1 GCA_003235465.1 Nitrospirota bacterium
GCACATAAAAGTCGCACGCACCTGCTGGCCGGGGAGGCTCCGTTCGAAGGCCCGTCTCTCCGCACCGGAGCAGGTCCCAACCGCCGGGGTTTATGTTATAGTGTCCTATTTTCACGAAAAACCATCTGCAAACGCCCCTTCAGGTCCTGCTGTGATCGAAATTCAACCCGCGCGAAATTTGAACGCTACGGTGGCGATTCCCGCGTCCAAGAGCTACACCAACCGCGCCCTGCTCATCGCGGCGCTGTCCGACGGCCCCTGCCATCTGAGTTCGCCCCTGTTGAGCGACGACACGCGCTACATGAGCGAGGCGCTCCGGCGGTTCGGCGTCCCCGTGTCCCAAACCGACGGGGATTTCCATGTGACCGGCCGGAGCGGCGCGATGCAAGCACCGGCAGAGGAAATTTTCGTCGGCAACGCGGGGACGACCATGCGTTTTCTCACCACCTTTGCGGCCCTGGCCGATGGGGTGACCCGCCTGAACGGGGATGAGCGCATGCAGGAAAGGCCGCTGGAGGACCTGCTCTATTGCCTGCGGCAGATGAACGTCGACGCCCGTTCGCTACGCAACAACGGCTGCCCGCCGCTCGAAATCCACGGCGGCGGCGTCCTAGGTGGCGAGGTGCGCCTGGCGGGCGATAGGAGCAGTCAATACCTGACCTCGCTTCTACTTTCGGCACCCTGCTTCAGGAACGACACCACCGTTCACATCCAGGGCGAGCTCACGTCCAAATCCTACGCCGACATCACCCTCGACATCATGAAGGCTTTCGGCATCCCTGTAGAAAATGAGGCCTACCGCACCTTCCGCGTGCAGGGCCATCGGGCCTATCGCGCGCGCGATTACGCCGTCGAGGGCGACTGGTCGAGCGCCTCGTATTTCCTGGCAGCGGCAGCCGTGGCGGGCGGTTCGGTGACCCTAACGGGCCTCAACCCCCAGAGCGTCCAGGGGGACCGGGGCTTTCTCGATGTCCTCGCCAGGATGGGCTGCACGGTAGAAAAAACCGCTACCGAAATCCGCCTCCAGGGAAACCCTCTTCGGGGAATCCGCATCAATATGAACAGCATGCCCGACGTGGTGCAGACGCTGGCGGTGGTCGCCCTGTTCGCCGAGGGGCCGACGACCATCGAGGGAATTGGCAACTTGAGAATCAAGGAGACCGACCGCATTCACGCCCTGAAGGAAGAGTTGTCCCGGCTAGGCGCCCGGGTCGAGGCGGGGGAGGACTTCCTCACCCTGTACCCCGGTGCGTACGCGGGCGGCGAGATCGAAACCTACAACGACCACCGCATGGCCATGAGCTTCGCCGTGGCGGGGCTCAGGATTCCGGGTGTGAAGATCACCAATCCGCGCTGCGTGGAAAAATCGTTTCCCGATTTTTTCCAGCGCTTTCAGGCCCTGGCCCACCGCTAGCGCCCCAGGCAACCGATGAGCAAGCACCCCTACATCAACCAGCTGGTGAACGAAAAAAGCCCCTACCTGCTGCAGCACGCGCACAACCCGGTAGACTGGCACCCCTGGGGCGAGGAACCCTTCCGCATCGCCCGCGAAAAAAACATTCCTGTGCTGGTGAGCATCGGCTACGCCACCTGCCACTGGTGCCACGTGATGGAGCGCGAATCGTTCGAGGACCCGGCGCTGGCCCGCCAGTTGAACGAGAACTACGTCAGCATCAAGGTGGATCGCGAGGAACGGCCGGACATCGACAGCATTTACATGAAGGCCGTCCAGAGCCTCGGGCAGCAAGGGGGCTGGCCGCTCAACGTGTTCGTCACGCCCGAGGGCATTCCCTTTTACGGCGGCACCTATTTTCCGCCGACGCGCCGGTTCAACCTGCCGTCGTTCGGGGACGTGCTCAACTTCCTCACTCAGACCTGGCAAAACGAGCACGACAAGGTGGTGAAGCAGAGCCAGGCGTTGGTCAACGCCATCCGCGAATCGGCCACCCGCGAGGCTGCCACCGGCACCCTCGACACCCTTGATTTCGCAGGCGAGGACAAGACGCAAAGCCTCTTCAAAAGCCATTACGATCCCCTTCATCACGGCTTCAAATTTCAGCCGCAGAACAAGTTTCCGCCGTCGATGGGGTTATCCCTCCTCCTCAGGCACCATCACCGCACGGGCGATTTGGACAGCCTGACCATGGTCAAAAAGACGCTGCTGGCCATGAAACACGGCGGCATCTACGACCAGATCGGCGGCGGGTTGTCGCGCTACAGCACAGATTACCGCTGGCTGGTGCCGCATTTCGAAAAAATGCTCTACGACAATGCCCTGTTTGCCGCCGCCCTGACTGAAGCGTGTCAGGTGACCGGCGAGGACGAGTTCAAGGACCACGTAAACGACCTGTTCGCATACATCGACCGCGACATGACCTCGCCCGAGGGCGGGTTCTACAGCGCCGAGGACGCCGACAGCGAAGGCGTGGAAGGCAAGTTCTACGTCTGGTCCCTGGAGGAAGTGGAAAAACTGCTGGGCCGCAAAACGGCATCGGTGGCCGTCCCATATTACAACATCAGCGAGGCGGGCAATTTTGAGGGCAAGAACATTCTGCACATCACCCGTGGCCCCGGCACCCTGGCGAAAGAACTGGGCCTGCCGGTGGACCTAGTGAACGAAGAGCTGGCAACAGCCCGCACCCTCCTGCTCGAAAAAAGAAGCCAGCGGGTCCGCCCGCTGCTCGACGACAAGATCCTGACCTCCTGGAACGGCCTGATGATCAGCGCCATGGCGCGCGCGGGCCGCGTGTTCGAGGATGCGGACCGCATCGCCAAAGCGCGGCGGGCGATGGATTTCGTGCTCACTCGGCTGAAAACCGCGGACGGAAAGCTG
>QJWD01000300.1 GCA_003235465.1 Nitrospirota bacterium
GCGCTAATAAAGAAGCACAGCGGGCCGCTCGAAATCGTCATCGGCTGGGACCCGCGCGACGAGAGCGGCAAATTCACCCGCCGGGTGGTCGCGGGCGTCAGAAAAGCTGGGGCGACGGCGCAGGTCCTCGGCACCGTGCCCACGCCGCTTGTGCCCTTGTACATGCTGTACAAAAACGCCGCCGGCGGCTTCATGGTCACCGCGTCGCACAACCCCAAGGACCAGAACGGCATCAAAACCTTTCTCGCGTTTCGCGGCATGAAGCTGTTGCCGGAAAACGATATCGTCCTGACCCAGGATGTGCTTAAGGCCGATTACGGCAAAATCGCCCGTCTGCCGGCCCTCGGCCAGAAACGGAACGGCCGCCAGGAGGCGCTGGCGCTTTTCAAGCGCTTTTCCATCGACCCGGAAAACACCTGGACGAACACGCCCGAGGGCCCCGTGACCTTCGAGGACATCGTGCTCGTCGTCGACCCGGCGAACGGCGCGTTATGCGGCATCGCCGCCGAGGTGTTTCGCGCCGTGGGTTTTCGCCGCGTCATCGAGGAAAACGGCGAGCCGGGCGAGAACGTCAACCTGAATAGCGGCGTCGCCGACCTGGAAGGCCACCACCGGATCACGCGCTCGCAGGTGACGGGGGCCGCCGCGCCGTTTGCCGGCCACGCGGCCATCACGCGCCTGTTCGCCCTCGGCAAAAAAAACGCCGCCGCCATTCAGAGCGGCCGCATGCTCCTCGCCGGGGCCGTGTTCGACGCCGACGGCGACCGCTTCTACCGCTTGGACTACGATCCGAGAGACGACCAGCTGATCGTCTCAAGCGGCGATGAAACCGCCTTCCTGCAGGCGAGTTACCTGATGGCTATCGACCCCGCGCGCTACCGGGGCGCGCTCTACATCAACACCGTGGAGAGCGACCTGAACGCCGCCGTGGCCGCGCGCCGGCTGGGACTTAACGCCCTGCTCACCCCCGTGGGCGACAAGTGGATCCTGCTCGCCATCTCCAAGATGATCGCCCGCGCAAGGCATAAGGCGCTGGGCGCGAAAAACATTCCCGCTCTCCTCAAGACGGAGCTAAAAGCCTTGAGCGGCAAGGGCGTGCTCGATGCCGGGCGTTTTGAAGCCATCGAACAGGCGATGGACCGGATCGACAGTAGAAATGCGCGGCACGATGCCCTGCGGTTGCCCTTTGCCGTGGGCAGCGAGGAGACCGGCCACAACATCACCCTTGGCCGGCTCGACCTCCCCGGCGGCGGAAGCCAGCCGGTCTTTTTTGGCAACGGGCTAAAGAGCGCGCTCAACACCTTCGCCGCCACCCAGTACCTGTCGCGCGGCCGCCCGGTGGACGACTATTTCAAGCGCCTCGCCAGGCCCTTTCGTCCCGGTTTCAAGGCGACACTCTACGCCTACTATGTTCAGAAGGAGCTTTTCTTCAACAATTCGCCGCTCTGGCGCAAGGTCAAACGCGCGATCCTGGATGAAGCCAAAGGCGAGAAGGCGAAAACCGTTCTGTTCAGGGAAGACCCCGACATGCTGTACTTGTCGTTTGCCGACCTTGCGGGGTGCGGGCCGTCGGCGGTGTTCGTTAGGAATTCCGGCACCGAGAACAAGATCGGCATCAACCTGCGCGGCGGAAAAAAAGCCGCCGCCCGCCTGCGCGCCATGGGCGAGCGCGCCATTCGCATCCTGATCGCCGGCATGAAAGACCCCGGGGATGAATACGGCCGGGAGGAAAAACGGGTTCTCATGCAGCTTAAAGACGGCCAGCGTCGTGAAGAAGCCCTTAACGTCGATCCGGACCGCCGCACACGGCTGTTCGCCGAAATGGGCAAGCAGGCGCTGATCACCAAAACCGCCGGCGGGCTCAGGCTCAGCCCGCGCGGCCGTTGGTATGTCAACCTTTGATGCCGGGCCGGCCATCGGCCCGCCGGGAGCCCGAACGACGCCATGATATCCCTCGACGATTTTTTCCGACAACTGGACAGCTTTCGCCACGGAAGCCTGCTCGCGGGCGCAACCACCCCCTGGCAGCCGCTTGCCACGCTTGAAAATTCCATTCGCGATATTTTTGCGAGCGGCCCCGGCGAACGGCCACTTCCCGCCGGGCTCAGGCTCATCGGCGATCAGGCGAAAGGCCAGGTCGGCCTTTACGTCGAAGACTGGCTGGAACTCGCCGAACCGGTTTCTGCCCACGGCATAATCATCGGCGAAGGCGCCAAGCTCGAGCCCACGGCGATCATCAAGAGTCCGGCCATCATCGGCCAGGGGACGGAAGTGCGCCAGGGCGCTTACCTGCGCGGCAACGTCATCGTCGGAGAGTGTTCGGTGATGGGCCACGCCACCGAGGTCAAAAACAGCATCATCATGGACCACTCCCATGCGGGCCACTTCAACTACATCGGCGACAGCATCCTGGGCAGCCACGTCAACCTGGGCGCCGGGTCGCGCCTCGCCAACCTGCAATTCCGAACGGCGAGCCAGATCCAGAAAGGCGAGCTCGAACCGGTGACGGTGGAGATCGGCGGCGAGCGGGTATCCACCGGGCTTGGCAAGCTTGGCGCCATCGTCGGCGACTATGTCGAGGTGGGCTGCAACGCCGTGCTTTGCCCCGGCGCGCTGGTGGGTCGAGAAAGCTGGATTCACCCCAACCTGACGGTGCGCCGGGGGCACTACCCGCCCGGCACGATTCTTTCCTCCCCGCGCCGGGGGTGAAGCGCCGGCATCCGCCATGGGCAGGCCCGCCCGTACCCGCTGTGACCCGTGGGTGAGGTTGGCAGCCCGCGCCAGGAAAAACCCCGTTTCAGCCGGATCACAGGCCCGCGCCCT
>QJWD01000264.1 GCA_003235465.1 Nitrospirota bacterium
ATGGAGGCCGCCCAGTCGTACTATGGCACCGCGCCGCACATTCACAAGCCCCGGCGCTGACGCGCCTTAGATATCGATGATGTCGTCGTTTCGCCCCGGTGGCGGCCGGTAGGGGGTGGGGCCTTCGCCCGGCTTGGGCGGAAAGGGGCGGACGGGGGGCCGGCGGCGGTTGAACAGGTTCAGGAAAAACAGCAGGACGCTCGCCGCAAGGGCGATCAGGAACGCGGTGAACGCGAACATGAACAGGAAAACCAACAGGGCGACGAGGCCTAGGGCGATGGAGATTTTCGTCCCCAGCGGCACCTTGCCGGCGCGAATCTCCGTGAAGTGAACCTGCATGGGCAATCCTCCCACGGCGCGGGAAGCCGATTGATTCCTCGCGCCGGTTTGTTATGATGAAGCATGACCGATTTGCCGTTCATCATCTTAACCTGCCCGGCCTGCCAAGTCAAAAACCGGGTGCGGAGTTACGACGCCGGCAAAACCCCCGTGTGCGCCAAGTGCCGCGAGCCCCTGGTGACGCCGGAGGAAAACGAGGTGCACGCGAAATACGGTCAGTCGCTCAAAAACTTTTTGAATTTGCCGGACATCGGCCTGCGCGGCGGCAAGGATGAATGAGGCGGGCCGCCAATTAATTCCCGATAAAATATAGAAGGATTGCGATGGATACGACCGAGATTATCGACAACACGCTCAAGGATAAACTGAACGCCCTCTTCGTGGGCATCGTCGACGAAAGCCACTTGCACCGGGGCCACAAGGCGGCCGGAGGGGGTGGGCATTACCAGGTGGCGGTGGTTTCGCCGCGCTTTGAAAACGTGAACCTGATCGACCGGGTGCGCATGGTGTACAGCGCCCTCGACGAGCAGATCAACGGCCAGCCGAAGCTCATTCACGCCCTGCAGATCAAGACCTTTACGCCCGCCGAGTGGGAGAAGGCGCCTCAATCTCGGTAGATTTCCAGCTCCTCGCAGTTCTTCAGGTTCGCCGACTCGGTGAGGGCCTTGTAGCCGACGTTGGTGAACTGGTTCTTGTACAGATCGAGCTTGATGTATTTCTTGCTGTTGGGCGACTCGGCGAACGCCTTCGCCCCTTCGTCGCCGATGGCGTTGCCGAACATCGAGAGGTCCCTTAGCTTGGGCAGCTTGTCCGATCTTGCAAGGGCGATGGCGCCCTCGTCGCCGATCTCGTTGTGGTTCAGGTTGAGCAGCTCCAGGTTGCCCAGGTAGGGCGATTCGGCCAACGCCTCGGCCCCCTCGTCGCTCGCCTGGTTGCTCGGCAGCACCAGTTTTTTGACATTGGCGAGAGCCGGGTTCTGGGCGAGCTGCATGATGCCGCGCACGCCGAGAAATTTCTCCCTGAGCGTCAGCACCTGGCCGCTCTCGTCCAGCCCTTCCTTGATCAGATCATCGATTCGACTCATTATGCGCTCCTCGCGTCGTGCCGACCGCAACGGTACGGGTTTATTGATATCTGAATAGTAGCAGAATAACGCCTGGGGCGAGGCAAAAAAAACGGCCCCCGAAGCGGGGGCCGTTGATGTTGGAATGCGGGTGGCCGCGCGTACTAATATAGCGGATCGAGGAACAGTCCGTTCGTTTTCCAGGATTCGATCTCTTCCTTGGTCGGAACCGGCGGCACGGGCCGCTTCGCGGTGCGCTTGTCCAGCGGATCGTGGAAAGTGCGGGCGTAGGCCTCGGCCTTCCACAGGTACAGATGCGGGAAGATGGTGCCCCAGGGCGCCATCGGCGTGTTGTCGACGCCGCGCGTGACGCGCCGGTACCACAGCGCATCCGGCCAGTCTTTCAGTTTGGCTTCGATGCGGTCAGGCATTTTGGTGGTATCGGAGTTGTTTTCGTTCCTAAAATCCAGCGCCCCGGTCATCATCGGGATGCCGTCCTTGCCGTGGCAGACGGCACAGTTGAGCCCCTCGGTGGCGGGTTCCAGGCCTTCGAACACCTTCTGCCCCTCCTCGATGATTTTCGGATCGTCCCACCAGGTCCACTGTTCGCCAAACTTGCCCTCCACCGGCATGTGGGTGGGATCGCGCAGGGTTTTCAAATAGGCGACCAGAGCGGTCATCTCGTCGTTGGAAAGGTCCTCACCGTAGTAGGTGGGCATGGCCTTCACCGACTTGGGATCGTCGAAACCGGGGGACTGCTTTTTGCGCGGCTCGAGAATCTGCTCCTTAATGTAATCCTCGGGATACAGGCCGATCTGCTTGGTGCCGAGGTTCGGGCCACGGTCGGAGTTGCCTTCCCAGAACACCTTGTGGCAGTTGAAGCACTTGTTGTTCTCGAACACCTCGCGCCCGGCGGCGATGACCTCGGGCCCGGCCAAATTGCCCAGTTTGACAGGAGGCCGGTTCAGCTTTTCAAGCTCGTGCGCCGGATCGAACTGCGGCAGCTGCGCGGTGATATTGATGAACAGGATCGACGCCAGGGCGTAGGTGGCGATGAGGCGGAAGCTCCAGCCGGCGGCGCCCTTTTCCGGTTTGAGCGCCCGCATGTCGAGAATGACGAAATAGATCAGCCCGACCACCGAAAACGCGACGAATTCGATCTGCCACCAGACGGGGAACCCAAACGCCCCGGCGGTGTACCAGATGATGACGCCGATGACCACGATGACCGGGATCTTGAAGCGGATGTTCTGGATGAAGGTTTTTTCCTTCAGTTCCCGGGGCGGCAGGGCAAGCAGGATGGCGTAGGTCATCGCCACGAGGACGAGGGCCACCAGGCCGCGCCTGAGGCCCATCGCTAGCTCCAGAAAGCCGGTGCCGAACCAGAGCACGGCCGCCAGAGCCAAGGCTCCGCCGACAATCATCACCAGTTTTTTGCCAAAAGATTTTTCCTCTTTCATTCCGGGAGTCCTCATTCCGCCATTTGCGGAGCGGTGGTCGAGGGCAGGCCCTCGGTTTTCTTTTTGGTCTTCGGGTACTTAATCGCGATCCAGACGATCGCCGTCATGATGATGAAGAACGTCCAGACGATGGTGGTGACGTGGAAGCCGGATTCCGCCAGGGTCGGCGCGAATTTTTCCGGCGTGACGTCCTTGAACACCTTGTACACGTGCCAGTTCATGCGCGACAGCTCGCGGATAGTGCCCATCCAGCTCATCAGCCAGATGTCGGCGAAGCCGAGGAAGATGAGGATGTAGGGCCCGAGCGGGTTGATCTTGCCGTAATGCACCTTGCCGGTTTTTGTGGCGATGGTGTAGAAGATGTAATTGATGAAGGTGACCGTGACCAGCGCGAACGCCGCCGTGTTTTTCGAGATCATGAGAGCGAGGAAGGCCAGGTTGTCGGGCAGCACCATATCCGGGTTCATGCCGGGTTCGGGCAGCATGGTGGCGAAGAAGCGCCGTGGCGTGAACCAGATGGTCGCCGAGATGACGATGAGGATGAAGCCGAACTTCATCGCCGGGAAGAAGCGCTGCGCGTTCTCGATGCGCTTCATGCTCACCCACATGTAGATGTTGCTTGCGCTGAACATGGTCCCCACCAGGAGGCCCTGCACCAGCATGAACATCGACTCGCGGTCGGACATGATGTACATGCCGATGGTCGCGTCGTACTGGTAAATCTCGCGGACGAAGATGTAGCCCATGGCGGGCAGCGGTATCATGATGGCGACGCCGATGATGTTGCCCATGTAGCCGACCCAGTCGTAATACTCGCGTTCCTCTTTTTTAGATGACCAGAGGTACATGTAGGCACCGATGATGCCCACCATGTAGCCGCCGAAGGTGCCGTTGCCCACCAGGCGGTGGTAGTTGAGCGGCATCCACGTCATGGTGGCGATTTTCGACCATTCGCCCATGTCCATGAGCTCGTTGAGCGGCTTGGGCGGCGTCTGCATGAACGTCGCCGGGCCGTCGAGGGCGCATAACAGGGACAGCCCGAGAACGTTCAGGATGATGCCGCAGACGATGTGGCGGCCCTTCTTGTTCTGCTGGTTGAGCGGGTCCCAGGAATAGACGTAAATGTACATGACCACCGTTTCCAGGATGAACAGGGTGGGGTAGGCCACCATGAACAGCATCGGAAACGTCGCCACGAGGTAGGAGATGAAGTCCTTGTAGGCGACCATCATCACGAACAGGAACAGGCCGCCGGAAAGCGCGGTGAAGCTGTAGCACATGCCTATGACCTTGGTGATCTCGTGCGCCAGGCGCTCGAACTTGAAGTCGGCTTTGGCGAACATGATCATGTTGGCGAGCACGCCGCCGACGACGCCGTTGATCACCGCGAGGATGATGCCCGAGGCCTCGTAATGCTCCACCGGGGTGAGCGGGATCGCCATCAGGGTGCCGAAAAAGGCGCCCACGGCGGCCGACGCCTTGACGTTCATCAGCTTGTGGAAATAATTCAGGAAACTGACCATGAGGGCGCCGAAGGCGCAGGCGTACAGGCCGTATAAAACGCCGTGGTGAATGCCGACGATGATCTCACCGGTGATGCCGATGACGACGCCGATCAGGACGCCGAGAAACACATTGGAGAGGATGATGGCTTTTCGCACCCCCTGGGTGCGCCTGGCGCCCATGACCTCCATGATGACGACGAACATCGGGCAGCCGAGGATGAACGAGGCGAACAGGATGTGCATCTGCGCCGCGAACCAGGTGAACTTGCGGTTGCTCGTTCCCAGAAAGGAGAAGCGCTCGAACTCGTGCTCCTTGGCGGGGCCGATGTCGGTGAGGTAGGAAAGGTCTTCCTCTTCCTCGCCGGCGGCTTCGCCTTCTTCGCCTGCCTCCTCACCACCGGAGGCCTCCTCGCCGCCTTCTTCCTCGTCCCCTCCCTCGTCCTCCATCTCCTCTTCGTCGGCGAATTCCTCGTCGTCCTGGGCGAACGCCGCCACGGGCGCCGTCAGGTGGTTGAGGAAGGAGGTTGCGGGTGTGAGGGCGAAGCCCAGATGGCCCAGGCCGTACACGAGAGCGAGAGCCAGGATGACCTTGGAAAAGAGCGACGGTTTCTTCGTGCTGCCTGGGGTTTCCATATACGCGGGTCCTCGGTGCTGAGCTCCGTTTTGGGAGCTACGGGAAAAACCTTTCAGCCTGCTTATAATTGACCGCTAAACGTGGGTCCGTAGTCTGTTCGAGCCGCGGGAAAACCTTGCAGCCCGTGAAGCTTTACCTCTTGAAAATTCTGCCTGGCTGGCATCGGCGCCCGGTGATTCTTCGCCTCGCCAGGGGAGGCCGGGGCCTGAAAAAGAAAGGTAGAGAAATATCATACAGGTCACTCAAAGTCAAGGGAATTGGCGGCGGGAGAGGGGGTCGCGGCCTTTGCTAAATAAGGCCGATCAAGCCCGCGGGGTGGAGCCCGGGAGGGCATCCGGGACGGGGGTCGAGGGGGGCTTAAAGAGGCGGGATCATCGCTCCTGTCGCTGCTAAAGCCCCTTTTTGCGGCTGCGGTCGATGAGAACGAGGTTGCGGACGTAGATCGCGGTGCCCAGGCCCTGGCCGAGGATGAAAACCGGGTCCTGCTTATGAATGGAATAGATCAGCAGAACGAGGCTGCCGCCGATGCTGAAATACCAGAATTGCACGGGGATGGTGCTCTCCCCCTTGCGTTCGGATGCGATCCATTGAATGAGAAACCGCATGAAGAAAAGAAACTGCCCGAAAAAGCCCACGATCAGCCAGTGACTGGCGGTCATGTCCTGTCCTCCCGGTGAATGAGATTGAAGTGCCAGCGGTTCATGGTGGTCGCCCAAGGCGGAAAAGCGTCCCGCGCTCAGTGGGCGAGGGCGGGTGCGGCGGCGGCCAGCTGCCCGCAGGCCCCGAGCACATCCGAGCCGCGGTTCTTCCTGATGAATACGGAGTAATTGCGGGCGATGAGGATGTTCTGAAACGCCAGGATCCTGTCCTCCGAGGGAGGCCTGTACGGCGTGCTCCCGAAGGCGTTGAACGGGATGAGGTTGACCTTGCAGGGGAAGCCGTGCAGGAGTTTCACCAGCCGCCTGGCGTCGGCGTCGCTGTCGTTGATGCCTTCGAGCAGCACGTATTCGAAGGTGAGGCGGCGGTTGGATTTCAGGGGATAGTTTCTCAGGCAACCGAGGAGCGCTTCAATCGGGTGCTTGCGGTTGATCGGCATGATCCGGTCGCGCACGGCGTTATCGGTGGCGTTCAGGGAGATCGCCAGGTTGACGTGCAGGTTTTCGCCCGCCAGCCGGTCGATCTTGTCCACCAGGCCCGAGGTGGACAGGGTGACGCGGCGCGTCGATAGACGCAGCGCATGCGGCGAGACCATCAGGCGAAGCGCGTCCACCACCGCATCGTAGTTGTCCAGCGGTTCGCCCATGCCCATGACCACGATGTTGCTGACGCCCTCGGGCTGGTCCTCCGCCACTTTAAGGTGCTGGCCGAGGATCTCCGCCGCCGTGAGGTTGCGCTTGAGGCCAAGGGTGGCCGTCTGGCAGAACGAGCAGGCCATGCGGCAACCCGCCTGGGTGGAGATGCACAGGGTTTTCCTGCCTTCGGCGGGCATCCACACGCTTTCGACACGGGCGCCGTCTTCCAGTTCAAACAGGTATTTGACCGAGCCGTCGCCGGAGGGCGACCGCGTAACGAGGCGCGGCAGCTGAAAGAAAAACGTTTCCTTGAGCTTTCCGCGCAGGTCCTTGGAGAGGTTGGTCATCGCCTCGAAATCGCGCTCGTTGTAGTTGTACACCCAGTTGAAAATCTGCTGGACGCGGTAGGGCTTCGCCCCCCACGACGTAACTATTTCATTCAACTGGGCTTCGGTCGTACCGAAAAAATTAATCATTTTCAACCTTTGGCAAAACGAGTATATTGGCATGCTCAATTTCCGGCACAGCCAAAAACCGTGGCGGGCGGCGAACGCCCTCTTGCAATCATAGCCAACGCGAACCGCGTCTGCTAGACAAATTTTCCGCGCTTTCCAAAAACCCCTGGCGAGGCCATGGGCGGGAAGGCGCTCACGAGCGGCTTTGGTCGTATACTATGAACCCGACCCTCACGCCCGACCGCAGTATCGATGAATGCCGACGGATTTTGAACGTCGACCCGCATGCGAGCCTGGAAGCGGTGCGTAAATCCTACCGCGCTCTCGTGCGCGAGCACCATCCCGATCTCAATCCCGGCGGTAACGACGCGCGCATTCGCGACATCACCCGCGCCTACCGCCTGCTCAGGACGCACCATCTGGCCGCCGTGCCGGAGGAGCCGCCCGCCGGGCAGGAGCTGCCCGCCGCGCCGGTCCTAAGCATGCTGGACGTCGCGCGTGCGCGGGCCAGACGGCTCGGAAAGGACCTTTTCGGTTTGGATGTGGAGAAGGACCTCGTGGTCGACGTCGCCACAGCCCTTGCCGGCGGCAAGGTGCGCGTGCGCCGGGGCAGGGCGAGCTTTTACGTCAGGCTGCCGGCGGGCGCGTGGCAGAGGATGCAGCTCAGGGTGCCCGGCCACGGCGACCTCGGGTTGTTCGGAAACCGGCGCGGCGACCTTTTGCTCAACATCCGCGTGCGCGATGAAGAGCCGGAGGCCGCCCTGGGCGAAGCGGTTTTCTATTACGAGATTCCGGTGCCCAGGTCGCGCGTCGCCGGCGGCCGGGTGCTGACCCTCGACTCGAAGGACGGCCCGATCAAATTTTTTCTTCCCCGCTCCGTCCAGGACGGCGAGACGTTCATTCTTAAATCCCGCCCCGGCGGCGGCAGCCGCCACATCGTGACCATCCGTCTTGTTTGACCCCGCCGCTCAGGAATAAGTCCACAGGGTAATAAGCAGCGCCGCGGTGCTGAACACCGAGACGATCAGACTCGTTCCCGCGAGGCCGATCAGGGTGGGGGAGAGGGTGCTTCGGGTTTTTCCCGTAAGGCTTAGCGCCACCAGCATCAGGCTGAAGATGCCCGCGCCGATTCCGCCCCAGGTGATGCCCTTGAGCGTGGCGCTAAACACGATGTCCTCGTGCATATAATGCAGAACGAACACCGACCAGGAGATGCCGGCCATGGCGAGGAAGAACGCGCCGTACACAGGCAGGAAGATTCTTTCGGGGTTTGTGATCCAGATGCGCGCGCCGAACACGAACGAGATGCCGAGCAGGAAATAGGAAGACAGGTCGACGAGCAAGGCGTCCCTCTGTTGGGCGCGGATGTAGTTGAGCGCGCCGAGCACGTACTCCGAGACCTCGATCTCGTCCATCTCGTAGTAGCCGCCTTGCTTCGTGTCGTAAGCGAAGGCGCGCGCCGTGGTCGACTCGGCGGGCAGCGAGATGGCGCGGTAGCCGTTCTCGCCGGCGGACTGGATTTCCAGATAAACGATCCCCGCGTGGTATGTTAAATTGTACTTGGCGAGTTCCACCAGGTTCTTCGCGTAGCGCTTGTTCTCCTTGTGGAAGGCTTCCTGAATGGCCATCAAATCCTTGAGCGCCTTCCGCGCCTGAACGTCAGCGGTGTGCTCGAACAGGCCGGAACATCCGGCAAGAAAAATCATGAGCGCGGGTAAAAGTGCGGACAGTCGTTTCATGAAGTGCGATTTGTTCCAAGTAATTAATTGATTTGTAAGGGATAATTTATAGCATACGGCGGCGGGGCGCGCAAGCGCTTCTAGCCGGGACGAGACCATGAAAGCATCCGGCCGCCTCGAGGGTTTGACCTTCGTCACCGGCAACGCAAACAAGGTGCGGGAAGCCGAGCAGATTCTCGGCGTCGGGATCCGCCATGTGAAACTCGCCGGGGCGCACGAGATCCAGACCAACGATCTCGACGAACTGGTTCTCCACAAGGCGGAGCAGGCGTTTCTGGCGATAGGAGGGCCCGTGCTGGTGGAGGATTCGGGCCTCGAGTTCACCGCCTGGAACGGCCTGCCCGGCGCCCTGGTCAAATGGTTCGAAAGCACCGTTGGCCTTTCCGGCATGCTGAAAATGCTGCAAGGCTTCGACGACCGAGGCGCAATCGCCCGCTGTTCCGTGGCGCTCCACGACGGGAGCGGCATCGTTCTCGGGCACGGCGAGGTGGCGGGCCGGGTGGCTAACACCCTGTGCGGCGACGGCGGCTTCGGCTGGGACGCCCTCTTCATTCCCGACGGGCACGACCGGACCTATGGGGAAATGGCCGCCGGGTAGAAGAACGCTATCTCACACAGGCGAAGGGCCTTCGAGGCGCTTAAGAACAACCTGGAGCGAACCGAATGCC
>QJWD01000359.1 GCA_003235465.1 Nitrospirota bacterium
CGTAAAATTGCAGCCAGGTGACTTTCCTCGGCAGGCGGGCGAACCCGGCCTTGATGAGCAGCCAGGAAAACCCGAACACGCCCATCTGCTTGCCGAGAAACAACCCGGCCATGGTGCCAAGGGGCACCGGGGAAAAAAGCTGGGCCAGGGTGTAACCGGCGAGCGGCACGCCGGCGTTGGCGAAGGCGAACAGAGGCAGGATGCCGAAGGCGACCCAGGGGTGGAGGGCGTGTTCCAGGCTGAGTAGCGGGGATTCGCCACCTTCCTCGCCCCGCCGCCGAATCGGGATGGTGAAAGCCAGCGCCACCCCGGCAAGCGTCGCGTGCACGCCGGATTTCAGCACGCTGACCCACAAAACCAATCCGAGCAGCATGTAAGCGGCAATACGCATCACGCCGAGGCCGTTCAACGCTGACAACAGAGCGAGCGCGACGCCCCCCACCATCAACGACGACAGGGACAGGTCGGACGTGTGAAAAATGGCGATGATGATGATGGCGCCAAGGTCGTCGATGATGGCGAGCGCCATGAGGAACAACTTCAAAAACGCTGGAACCCGGCGGCCGAACAACGACAGCACGCCAAGCGCGAAGGCGATATCCGTCGCGGCGGGGATGGCCCAGCCCTGCATCGCCACCGCGTTACCGGCATTGAAGGCGATATAGATCCCCACCGGCACCGCCATGCCGCCGACGGCGGCCACCCCCGGCAGCACCAGGGTGGCGGGGTTTGCGAGCTGGCCCTGCAATACCTCGCGTTTCACCTCGAGGCCGATGAGCAAAAAGAACACCGCCATCAGGCCATCGTTCACCCACAGGAGAAAGGGTTTATTGATCACGAGCGGCCCCACCTGCAAGCCAACGGGCATCGTAAGCAAGCTGCCGTAGGCCAGGGACAACGGCGTGTTGGCGAAAACGAGCGCCAGCACCATCGCCACGATGAGAAGAATGCCCGAAGCCGCCTCCAGCTTGAGGAACTCCTGCATCCAATGGTATTTATTGGGTTTCATCATGGGAAATCGAGGCGGGAACCGCTTTGTGTACCCGGGCGCTGCTTTCGTGGTTACGACTTACAACTATACCCTCTCGGGCGTGAAGAAAAAATCTTTTTCGACCCCGAGGGACACTGCCCGCGCTTTTTTTCCCGGTGGCAATGCCAGGCCGCCTCTCGGGCCATGCGGAGGGGCTCAGGGCCCGGCGGAAATCCGGTAGATGGCGCCCGCACCTCCCCACTTGCGATGCGCCACGTACAATTCTCCGTCCTCCCCTTCGCCAAAAGCCGTGATGGAAGGCGGCGTGTCGATGAGTTCGCGGGCGACCCAGGCGCTTCCGTCGCCGGCGTGGGTGATGGCCACGGGGTTCTGAATCTCCATGGCGACGGGGCGAATGCTTAAGGACAGCGTCTCAAGGGGCGAGGCCGCCTCTCCTCCCCTGGTCCAAAGGAGAAGGAGAAGTAGAATCAGAAAAACTCCCGCCGGCGAGAGCGCCACGCCATGCCAAAAACCGGTGCGGCTCATGCGGGAAGCAGGCGCGGGTGGGGCGGCGGCCCGCTCAGGGGCGAACCGCGACATCAAAATCCCCCGGGTTGTAATCGAACGCGTCGTACCACTCCCTCAGGGCTTGTTTGGATTTTTCCAGGCCGCGCGTGTTGCCCGCCTGCAGGTAGAGGCGGTCGGCGCGGGTCATGTGGTAGAGCGCGGCTTCCTTTTTCTGTTTGAGGAAGAAGTTGACCGCGAGGTTGAAATGCGCGCTGGCGTGCTCGGGCGCAAGCCGGACCGCTTCCTGCAAATGCTGGATCGACATATCGTAGAGCCGTTCGGATTCCTCGCCATCGGCGATTTTCCGGTTGGTCTGCCAGAACCAGCTGCCTCGCTCCTTCATGTGCTGCGCCAGTGCGTAATAATCGTTGCCCAGGAGGAAATTCAGGTTTGCGTCGTTGGGCCGGGTTTCAAGCGTTTGCAGGTTGATCTCGATCTGCCGTCTGAGGATATCCTCCTTTTCATCGGCGGCGGCGTCCACCGCCAGGGCCAGCAGGCCCATCATGAAAACCGCGACTAACCATTTTGTTTTATTCATCGCATCCCCTCGAAAGGTTTTTTGGAAATGAACGCGGGCCCCCGCGTTCGGCCGGGCAAAATCGCCTTCGCCCGTTGCTTCTACATTGTAATCATACGCTGTTAAATGCCTGTATTTCAAATCACAATGAACTGTGATCGATGGCCTGCCGGGAAAAATAATTTGTTTTACATTAGGCTCAATGGATCTGGGACCCGCGCCGCAAAAACCGGAGCGGGCCCAGGTGTCACCCCGCCAACCACATGAACGTAGGAGACGCGCCATGAAAGCCCCACTGATCACCGCTCTCACCTTGTCGCTGTTTTTGTCCCTCGCCTTCGGCGCGCAAGCCGAAACCGGCAAGGGGGAATTCCCCGATCTCGATGAGTTGACAAGCACGTCGGGCAAGGCCGCCGATGAAAGCGCCCGGCCCGCGAAAGCCCTGAGTGAACCGCGGGAGCCTGTGAACATCAAGGCGGCGGAGATGCAAAAGAAAGACAGGAAAACCAAGGAGGAAATTTTTGAGGCCCTGGACCGAATGAAGGCCAAGGGCCATGGCATGAATGACCCGGTGAATTAACCGCTCACCGCCCGCATGCGCGGGAGCGTATCGCCCCCTCCTGCGGCGGCGCAGGATGCGGGTGGTTGCAAAAGCATTGGCCGGCCGTGATCGAGCCGGAAAAGGGTTTCGCCCGGGGTAGCCCCCCTCCCCCGGGCGAAACCCGCCACCACAAACGAGACAGGTTCCAGGC
>QJWD01000378.1 GCA_003235465.1 Nitrospirota bacterium
AATAGCCTGGGCGGTTTTGTTCAGGAGATCCTTCTCGCGCACCGATTTGGCGAGGTATTCGACGCAACCCAGCTCGCGGCAGCGGACAATATCCCCCTGGCTGGCATCGAGCGGCAGGAGCATCACCGTCGGCGGCGCCGGCTCCATTTCCTGCTGTATTTTTTCCATCAGCTTGAAACCGCCGAGCCGCGGCATGCGCTGGTTGACGATCATGAACTCGAAAGGAGCGCCCTCGTCCCGCGCCTGGGAAAGCTGGCTGAGCCCGACGCGGGCGTTTTCCGCTCCCGTCGCCTGGACGCCCCACTCCAATAGTTTTTCGATGATCGTCAAGCGCACCGCGGGCCGGTGGTCGATGACCAGGGCGCGAAGCCCCTTGAGTTCCTCGGGCACGGCGATGCCCGGCGTCGCCGGCACGCCGAAACGCGCGGTGAAGTAGAACACGCTGCCCTGCCCCGGTTCGCTGTCCGCCCAGATCGCGCCCTGCATCACCTCCACCAGGCGGCGGCAAATGGCGAGACCGAGGCCGCTGCCACCGTACTGGCGCGTGGTGGAGGTGTCGGCCTGGCTGAAACTCTCGAAGATGGACTCCAGCTTGTCTCCGGGAATGCCCGCGCCAGTGTCGGACACGGAAAACAGCAGCGCGCCCTGCTCCCGCGATTCGGTGTTCCTGCCGACGGAGACCAGCACCTCGCCTTCGGTGGTGAATTTGATGGCGTTGCCGATCAGGTTGATCAGCACCTGCCTTAGCCGGTGGGGGTCGCCCACCAGGGATTCGGGAATGCCGGGGGCGATTTCGCACCTGAGCCGAAGGCCCTTCTCCTCGGCGCGCAGCCGGAGGATGTCGATGGTTTTCTCCACCACCTCGCCGAGCTGAAAGGGGATTTTTTCAAGTTCGACCTGGCCGGCGTCGATCTTCGAGAGATCGAGTATGTTGTCGATGAGCATCAACAGGTTTTCTCCCGCCGAGCGGATGACACGGACGAAACGCTCCTGCTCCCCCGACAGGTCGGTCTCCGCCAGCACGTCGGTCATGCCGATGACCGAATTCATCGGCGTGCGAATCTCGTGGCTCATGTTCGCAAGAAAATCGGTTTTCGCCATGTTGGCGCGGTCGGCCTCCACCTTGGCCTGGTGGGTCAACTCCTGCGCCAGTTCGGCGATCTCCTTCGAGCGGAAAATCTGCTCTTCGGAATCCTTGCGCTCGGCGAACTGGCCGACCTGGCTGCCCAGGCTGATGAGCAGCCGCACCAGCTCGTCGTTTTTCTCCGCCGGGTTCCTGCTGTACACCTCGATCACGCCGATGGCCTCGCTGCCCTTTTGAACCGGAAACCCGAAACCGGAGCGCATGCCCGCCGGGGGCAAACCGCGCGCCGCCTTCTTTCCGGGTTCGGCTGGCGCGGGGTCGAACCAGCAGGGCTTCAGGGTTTCCCACACCCGTCCCGGCAACCCCTCGCCCTTTTCGAAAGAGGCTTCGAGGGTTTGTTTCTCGTATTCCCGCGCGTCCCGGTCGTCCTTTTCGGGGGCCCGCCAGGCGTGGCGGCAGTGCAGGATGTCGTGATGCCGGTCCACGCTCCAGTAAAAGGCGATGTCCCACTGCATGAATTCGCCGATGGTTTTAAGCGTCTTGGGGATCGCCTCCGTGAGCGTGGCGGATTCTGAGAAAATGCGCGTGAGGGAATATTGCATCGCATGGTAGGCCGCCGTGCGCTTGTCCCGCGTGACATCCCGAAACAGGCAAAGGAAGAGCTCCCGGCCCTCCGCGGTCATGGAACGCAGGCCCAGGTGAAGGGGAAAGGCGGCCCCCTGGGCGTTCTGGCCGGAAATTTCGAGCTCGAAACCGGTGAGGGGCACGGCAGCCTTCCGGGCCCGGCCTAAATATTCATCGAAACGCGGGCGGCTGCGATCGGTGAGCAGGGTGTGAATGTGGCTGCCGCGAACGGCGTGAAAGGGCTTACCGAACATGCGCTCGGCGCTCTGGTTCATGAGCTCGATGGTGCCCGCCGCATCCATCGCCACCACTCCGTCGATTACATGATCGGCGAGCGAACGGATGAGCGCTTCCCGCTCAAGGGCCGTCTCCCGCTTGCGGCCGGATTCCTTTTCCCGGCGAAGCTGCCTGAGCCCGAGGAAAAACACGCCGATCACCGCCAGCAGGCCGACAAGGGACAAGGCGGTGATGCCGCCACCGGGCGTGGCCGCCGCCTCCACCTCCGCTGGAACCAGCATCAAGAGGAAGCCGGCGGGTAGCGAGGCGCGCAAACCGGGCTTTAAGGCAATCGAAATGTGAGCCCGCTGGGCAGCACGGAAGAACATGGCTTGGGCGTCGAAAAGGGCCTAAAAATATCGAGTATTCTTTTATTTTACAATAAGTTGAGGTGGATTTCCCGGTAATTCTTTGTTTTTTTTACTTTTCGCTGAGGGCGAGAGGAAAGGGGGACCTCTACAGGGCCGAGGGCGAGAGAAATTCGGGGGTCATGTAAAATTTTCGCGCAATCGCGAGCTTGTTATGCCGGGCCTTGGCCGACCAAAACGTGTTGCCCGCCTCGCTATACCTGCGTTCGGCGTTTTCCATGTGGCGGATGGCCCGCTCCCCGTCGCCGGTTTCGGCGTACACCCGCGCCAGGTTGAAGTGGACGCCGGCGTCGGTTTCGTCGAGACCAAGGGCGCGGGTCAGCACCGCCTCCGCCGCCTGGAAGTCCTTGTTGCGAATGTGGGCGCCGCCCAGCTTCTTGAGGAGGCCCACCGTCGGCGGGCCCAGTTTGAGCGCTTCCTCATACACGGCGATGCTGTCGGCCACCCGCCCCTGGCGGAGGTAGACCTCGCCGATCACGCGGTAGGCCGTATCCAGCGAGGTATCCAAAATGAGCGCCTTGCGCGACACCTCCAGGGTTTCGTCCCACCGCCCAAGCAGGAGCTGGGCCTGCCCTTCTACCGCCAAGGCTTCGGCCAGGTTGGGGTCGATCTCAAGGGCGCTCCTCGCGGCCTCGATGGCTTCGTGCGGCCTTTCCTCGGCGATCAGGATCCACCCCACCAGCACCATCGCGCCGGTATGCGCGGGCTCGAGGTTGAGCAGCTCCTTGGCCGACACCATGGCGCGCTTGTAGTTTGCTTGCTGGTAAAATTCCTTCGCCTCGGTGAACAGGGGGTGCCGGGCGAGTGAAACCTCCTCCGCCGGGGCCGAACCCGCGCCCCCTGCCAGTAAGCTAGAATGGCCCCCAGTGCAAGCAGGACAAGCGCCGCCAGGGCGGGCTTTTTATAGCGCGCCGCCTTCCCGGCTGCGGGGGCTTTTCCGCCGGTGGCAGGGGCTTCCGGCGCTTCGTCATTGCCGGGTTTTTCATCGCCTGGCGTCTCTGCCGCCTCGGCGGCTTCTTCTTCCACAGGCTGGGCGGCGGACGGTTCGTTTTTGGCCACAGGCGCCTCTTTCATGCTGCTCACCTCGTATCCCGGGTCTTAAAAAACGTAAAATTCCCCACGGCCAGGCGAAATTCGCCGGGGTCATCGGGGTTATTTTTTTATGGGTTTCTTTTCGTCAGAAACGGGCGAAACTTGAGCCGCGCCCGCCTCATTCGCCGAGGAGGTGGAGCACCAGCTGGCGGGTGTGGGGCCTTGTCCTGTGTTCGAATAGGTAGATGCCCTGCCAGACGCCAAGCGCCAGCGCGCCGGCAAGCAGGGGGATGGAAAGCTGGGTGGCGGTGAGCGCCGCGCGGATGTGGGCTGGCATGTCGTCGGGGCCTTCCGACCGGTGGCGGTGGGCCGGGTCGCCCTCGGGCGCGAGGCGGCCGAAAAAACCTTCGAGGTCGGTGAGCACATCGGGATCGGCGTTTTCCTGAATGAGGAGCGACGCCGAGGTGTGCGGGATGTGAAGGGTGAGAAGCCCTTCCCGCATGCCCTGGCGCTTCACCCAGGCCTCCACCTCGCGGGTGATGTCGTAGAGCCCCTTGCCCCGGGTCGGGGTCGTTAGCCTGCCTGTCGCCTGCCGCACATGGACCTCCCGGTCTCGAGGTTTCCTGTTCTAACGCTGCGCACCCGCATCCCGACCTAATTTAACACAAGCGCTGCCGGCCGCCCTGTTTTAGCCTGCCTTTACTCGCCACCAAAACGCCCGCTTTTGATTGATATAATCTCCCTTCCATCCCGCCTCGGGCTTGATTCCCGCCCCCCGAAGCCGAAAAGTAAGGTGACGTCAACCATCACGAGGACATCCATGACCCAGCCGGCTGAAAAGGAAGTGACTTTCAAGGAAAGCGTCAACCTGAGCTTCGATCTCGCCCGCGCCACGCTCGATATCGAAGAGGGCATGGCCGAGTACATCCGCAACGTGAACAACGTGTACCAGGTGCGCTTTCCGGTGCGCCTGAACGGCCGCATCGAAACCTTCATCGGGTGGCGCGCCGTGCACAGCGACCACAAGCTCCCGGCCAAGGGCGGCATCCGCTACTCCCCGGCGGTGGACCAGGACGAAGTCGAGGCTCTGGCCGCGCTCATGTCCTACAAATGCGCCCTCGTCGACGTGCCTTTCGGCGGCTCCAAGGGCGGGCTGCTCATCGACCCCAGAAAGTACGACCGCGAAAGCATGGAAAAAATCGCTCGGCGCTTCGCCTTCGAGTTGATTCGCAAGGATTACATCGGCTCGGGGACCAACGTGCCGGCGCCGGACATGGGCACCGGCCAGCGCGAGATGGCGTGGATCGCCAGCACCTACCAGTCGCACCGGCCAGGCGACATCGACCGCCTGGGCGCGGTCACCGGCAAGCCGGTGTCGATGGGCGGCATCCAGGGCCGGGTGGATGCCACGGGGCGCGGCGTCGTTTTCGCGCTGCGCGAATTTTTCCGCCACCCCGAGGACGTCAAGCGGGCGAACCTCGCCGGCAAGCTGGAGGGGAAAAGGATCATCGTCCAGGGCCTTGGCAACGTCGGCTACCACACCGCCAGCATCCTGAGGGAGGAGGACGGCGCGAAGATCATCGCCATCCTCGAGTACGACGGCGCCCTCCTGAACCCGGACGGGCTGGATATCGAGAAGGTCTACCAGCACAAGGTGGCGACAGGCGACATCAAGGGTTACGCCGAGGCAATATATTTCGAGGACGGAGAAGCCTTCCTGGAGGGCGATTGTGATATCCTCATTCCCGCGGCGATGGAGGGCACCATCCACCACCAGAACGCCGCCAGGGTGCGCGCCCGGCTCATCGCCGAGGCCGCCAACGGGCCGGTGACCTTCGCGGCCCAGGCCATCCTCAAGGAGCGCGGGGTGGTGCTGCTGCCGGACATCTACATGAACGCTGGCGGCGTCATCGTCTCCTATTTCGAGTGGATCAAGAACCTCTCCCACATCCGCTTCGGCCGCATGCAAAGGCGGTGGGAGGAGGGCCAGAACGAACTGCTCTTAAAAGCCATCGAATCCGGCGGCCACACGGTGCCCGAGGAGTTGTCGAGAAAGATCCACCAGGGTGCGAGGGAGATCGACCTGGTGCGCTCCGGCCTGGACGACACGATGCGCCTGGCCTTTCAGCACATCCGCGAGCGCTTCTGGTCCAACCCGCGGGTGGATTCGTACCGCACCGCGGCGATGGCCCTCGCCATCGAGAAAATCAGCGTCAGCTATCAAACCATGGGCGTGTACCCCTGACCCGCATCCCTGTTACGGCGCGCGTGCCTCGGGGTGAGGCCCTCAACCGGCCCACGCGCCATGCCACCAGCAAAAGACTCCCCCGACAGCACAGCTAAAACCGGGCAGGAAGGTTTTTCAGACCCGGCCCGCCGGCCCTGGGTGGGGCTGGGCTTCGCCCTCCTGCTTGCCGGCCTGCTTCCGGTCTGGCCCATCGAGGGCTGGTGGTGGGGCGTCCCAGGCTGGGCCGTGTTCGCGGTGCTGATGAGCCTGGCGACGAGCGCCTTCACCGTCTTCGTCCTGATCAAAACCTGGCGGGACCCCGGCGAAACCGGGGAGGAACACGATGGCCGCTAGCGGACCGCCCTTGCCCTTCGGCCCCGGCGCCTTGCTGGTGGTCGGCCTTTATGTTCTCAGCCTGCTGGTGGTGGGGGCCGTCGCCTACCGCAAGCGGCGGGGCCCGGGGCTCGCTGATTTTTTCCTCGCCGGCCGCGACATGGGCTTCTTCGTCCTCTTCCTCACGCTTTACGCCACCCAGTACAGCGGCAACACGCTGCTCGGCTTCAGCGGCGCGGCTTACCGAAACGGCCTCGGCTTTCTCGTCGCCGTGCACTTCATGACGGCGGTGGTGGTGGGTTACGTGTTCCTCGCGCCACGCCTCTACCGGCTTTCCCGCGAGGAGAGCTTCATCACGCCGGGGGATTTCGTTTACTTCCGCTTCGAAAGCCACGCGCTTCGCATCCTCGTCACGCTGATCATGATTTTCGCCCTGCTCAATTTCACCCTGGCGCAGATGAAGACCCTGGGCACGGTGTTCGAGACCATCTCGCAGGGCCGGGTGCCGCTTTGGGCCGGGGTGGTGGGGCTCGCCCTGGTGATGCTGGTGTACGAGTCGCTCGGCGGCATGCGCAGCGTGGCGTGGACCGACATGATCCAGGGCGCCATCCTGATGGTCGGGTTTCTGCTCCTGCTTTACATCGCGCTTAGCCGGCTGTCGCCCCTTCCCGAGGCGCTCGCCACCCTCGCCGCGAAGCCGGAGACGGCGGCCAAGGTCGCCCGGCCGGATGCGGCCGGGGCGGGCACCTGGCTCAGTTTCGTCGTCATGGTGGGCCTCGCCATCGCCATCTATCCGCAGTCCATTCAGCGCGTTTTCGCCGCCAGAAGCGCGCACGTGCTCAGGCGCTCCCTCGCCGTCATGGCGGTGATGCCGCTGTTCACCAGCCTGATCGCGTTGCTCATCGGCGTGCTGATGGCGGCGCACCTACCCGGCCTCGACCACGCGCCCGAGGGCGGCGGGGCGGTGGTGCCCTCGGAGACAGTGCTGCCCCTCCTTTGCCTCGAGGTCATGCAGGCTTCGGCGGCGGGCTACTGGCTGGTGGTGGTGATCTTCGCCGCCCTCCTCGCCGCGGTGATGTCGACGGCGGACAGCGCGCTACTCAGCATCAGCTCGATGATCACGAAGGACCTTTACGCGCCCTACTTGAGGCCCACCGCCCCGGAGGCGGAACTCGCGCGCGCCGGCAAGTGGATCGCCTGGCTCCTCATGGTTCCCATCTGCTGGATCGCCATCGGCTACCAGGGCACTTTGATCCAGCTCCTCAGCATCAAACTGGAAATCCTGGTGCAATGCGCCCCGGCGATGTACCTGGGCCTTCACAGCCAGAGGCTTAGAGCCGGGCCGGTGATGCTCGGCCTCCTCGCGGGACTTTTGTTTACGCTCGGCCTGCACTGGTCCGGCAACCTCGGCCTGGCCTCAGCCAACACCAGGCGGCTGTTCGGTTTTCACCCCGGCCTCGCCGGCCTGTTGCTGAACCTGGCGGTGACCGGCCTGGCCACGGTTTTTTCGCGGCGAAAACTCGCCGCTGACGGTGGCCGGGTTTAATGTTATGATAGCCGCCAAATTTCCCAGGTACTCTTAAGCCAGGTACGCAATGAAAAATCAGGAGCCCAACAACCCTTCACAGTATGCCGCAAGTGGCGTCAACAGCCGCGGCGCGGAAGACTCGCTCGCGGGACTGCTCGAGCACGTGCTGCCGACGCGCGCCTTCAGCCCGCGCTACCCGCTTGCCGCCGACATCGGCTACTTCGCCAACGTCATCGACCTCGGCAACGGCGAGGGTATCGCCTTCGGCACCGACGGCGTCGGCACCAAGATCATCGTCGCCGAGCTGCTCGGCAGGTACGACACCATCGGCATCGACTGCGTGGCGATGAACGTCAACGATCTCATCTGCGTCGGCGCGAGGCCGGTGAGCCTGGTGGATTACATCGGCTGCTCGTTCACCGACCCGGATATTTTCAGCCAGATCGGACGCGGGCTCGCCGAAGGGGCCAGGCAGGGCGAGGTCAGCATTTCCGGCGGCGAAATCTCACAGGTGAAGGAAATCCTAAACGGCATAGACCTGATCGGCGCGTGCATCGGCCACGTTCCCACCAGCCGCATCAACACCGGCCAGGACGTTCGGCCCGGCAACCTGATCGTCGGCCTCGCCGCAAGTGGCGTTCACTCCAACGGCCTCACCCTGGCGCGGAGAGTTCTTCTCGGCGCCACGCGCGAGGAACAGGCCAGGCGGGTGCATCAGTTCGATGATAAATTCGGCCGCACCCTGGGCGAGGAGCTGCTCGAGCCGACGCGCATCTACGTGAAGCCGGTGATGGACATGCTCGACGCCGGGATCGACCTCAAGGCCATGGTGCACATCACAAGCGGCGGCTTCTGCAACCTGAACCGCGTGTCGGCCGACAACATCCGCTTCGTCATCGACCCCCTGCCGCCAGTGCCGCCGGTGTTCACTCGTATTCAGGACGTCGGCGAAGTGCCCGACTGGGAAATGTTCGAGGTCTTCAACATGGGCACCGGGTTCTGCCTGGTGGTGGAGGGCACGGCGGAGGTGGAGGCGGTGAGCGCCATCGCCAGGAAGCACGATGTTCCCTGCCAGGTCATCGGCTCGGTCGAGCCTGCGCACGGCAAGGAAGTGATGATCCCGAAGAAGAACCTCGTCGGGCGGGGACAGCGGTTTAGCGCCGCCCCGTGAGCCCGCGGGCCGCAAGCGGCACCGCTTGAGGCCACGCCCATCTCCAGGCGGCGGCCCCGCCGGTTATCGCATTTTAAATCCCGATTTCTTGCCGTATACTTGAGGGGAGCTTTTCATCGAAAAACTTTCTTCCCCCACTCCCCGTTCCGGAGATCATCTTGCTCATGCGCCGGTTGCTGTTCCTTGGCCTTTTCGCCGCATCTTTCAGCACCGCCCCCGCGCGCGCCGACGAGCCGGGCTACACCCACCTGGACGAGCCCTACTGCAACGCCCTCGACACGCTGCACCGGGGGTTTTACAACGACTTCAAGGATCTTAAGGACACGCTGTACGACGCCGGGCACGATCTCAAGGTGTGGAGTTCGAAGGTGGCGCTGCCCGGGGCCAGGCGCTGCGACATCTGGCAGACCGACACAGGAACCACCATCGCCTGCGAATTTTCCCCCGCCGACAGCGGCCAGGCCGGCCAGGAGCGGCTGATCGAGG
>QJWD01000391.1 GCA_003235465.1 Nitrospirota bacterium
CGCCTGCTTGCCGGCCCCGGGGAGACTGGCGTTAGCTATTAAAATTCAATGAGTCACGGGCAGCCTTCTGTCCATGGTAACGTTTCCCGGCGAAACCTGTCAACCGCTATCGGTCTGCATGAAGGCGAAAAAAAACCCCGGCCCGAAGGGCCGGGGTTCGATGCGTATGCTGATGAAAGGGGAGGCTTACATCATGCCGCCCATACCCCCCATGCCGCCCATGCCACCCATGCCGCCCATGCCGCCGGCCGGGCCGTGGCTGTGGCCATCGTCCTTTTCCTCGGGCAGGTCGGTGATCATGGCTTCGGTGGTGAGCAGGAGGGCCGAGATGCTGGCCGCGTTCTGCAGCGCGGTGCGCGTCACCTTGGCGGGGTCGATGATGCCGGCCTTGATCATGTCGGTGTATTCGCCGGTCTTGGCGTCGTAACCCATGTTGCCCTTCAGCGTCAACACCTTCTGGCAGACCACGGTGCCTTCCTCGCCGGCGTTGTTGGCGATCTGGCGCAGCGGTTCCTCGAGGGCGCGGCGGATGATCTTCACGCCCTGCATGTAGTCGTGGTCGCCTTTCAGGTTGTCGAGAGCGGGCAGGGCGCGCAGCAGGGCGACGCCGCCGCCGGCCACGATACCTTCCTCCACTGCAGCGCGGGTGGCGTGCAGGGCGTCCTCGACGCGGGCCTTCTTCTCCTTCATCTCGGTTTCCGTCGCCGCGCCGACCTTGATGATGGCCACGCCGCCGACGAGCTTCGCCAGCCGCTCCTGCAGCTTCTCGCGATCGTAGTCGGAGGTGGTCTCCTCGATCTGGTTGCGGATCTGCTTGACGCGGCCCTGGATCTCCGAGGCCTTGCCCTTGCCGTCGACGATGATGGTGTTTTCCTTGTCGATGGTGACGCGCTTGGCGCGGCCGAGGTCCGAGATGTCGACGTTTTCCAGCTTCACGCCGATGTCCTCGGTGATGACCTTGCCGCCGGTGAGGATGGCGATGTCGTTCAGCATGTCCTTCCTGCGGTCGCCGAAGCCGGGCGCCTTGACGGCGCAGACGTTCAGCGTGCCGCGCAGCTTGTTGACCACCAGCGTGGCCAACGCCTCGCCTTCAACATCCTCGGCGATGATCAGCAGGGGGTTGCCGCCCTTGGCGATTTTCTCGAGCAGCGGCAGGAGGTCCTTCATGCTGGTGACTTTTTTCTCGTGCAGCAGGATGTAGGCGTCCTCGAGCACGGTTTCCATGCGCTCCGGGTCGGTCACGAAATAGGGCGAGAGGTAGCCGCGGTCGAACTGCATGCCCTCGACGATCTCGAGCGAAGTGTCCATGCTCTTGGCTTCCTCGACGGTGATGACGCCGTCCTTGCCCACCTTGTCCATGGCTTCGGAGATGATTTCGCCGATGGCCGTGTCCTGGTTGGCGGAGATGGTTCCCACCTGGGCGATCTCCCTCTTGTCCTTGGTGGGCTTGGCCATTTTGCGGATCGCCGGAACGATGGCGGCAACGGCGTCCTCGATGCCGCGTTTGACCTCCATCGGGTTGGCGCCGGCGGTGATGTTCTTCATGCCTTCGCGGAAAATCGCCTGCGCCAGCACGGTGGCGGTGGTGGTGCCGTCGCCGGCGTTGTCGCTGGTCTTGCTCGCGACTTCGTTGACCATCTGCGCGCCCATGTTCTCGAACGGGTCTTTCAGTTCGATTTCCTTGGCGACGGTGACGCCGTCCTTGGTGATGGTGGGGGAGCCGAATTTCTTGTCGATGACGACGTTGCGGCCCTTGGGGCCGAGGGTGATCTTAACCGTGTCCGCCAGCTGGTTGACGCCGGAGAGGATTTTGTGTCGTGCACGTTCGTCGTAAATGATCTGCTTTGCCATGTAATGTTATCTCCTTGAAGGAAGTGGGTTTCGTAGTAGGTTGTACCGGGCTTTGGCGCGGGCGCTTACTCGATGACGCCGAGAATGTCGTCCTCGCGCATCAGCAGATAATCCTCGCCGTCGATCTTGATCTCGGTGCCGCCGTATTTGCTGTAGAGCACCTTGTCGCCCACCTTCACTTCCAGCTTGATGGGCTTGCCGTCGTCGCCGGTCTTGCCCTTGCCCACGGCCTTGACCCGGCCCTCGATGGGCTTTTCCTTGGCGGAATCGGGAATAATGATTCCCCCCTTCATCACTTCCTTTTCCCGAATGGGTTGAACCAGAATTCGATCCTGCAACGGTCGGATTTTCATAATTACTCCTTAAAAAGATGATAAACTTTTGTTGAACAAAATAAACTCGCGGCGGCAAAGCCCCGCCAGATTAATGCATAACTTATTGTAAAATATGGTATTTTGTGGTGCCGGCCCGGGGGTGGAACTCGCTTAAATCGAGTTTAACCGCCCTTGGCACTCACCCGGGGCGAGTGCTGACAGTAAATAAGACCTGAAATCGCAAAAGCAAGGTGGCCCGCGATTTTTTTTGCAAAAAACCGAAAAAAACTGGTAAATGATGAAAAATCAGCCGTCTAAAGAGATCGAGGTGTTCATCAACCCGTGTCCCGAAAGGGATTACGAAGTCGACATGGAGTGTCCCGAATTCACCTGCCTGTGCCCCAAAACCGGGCAGCCCGATTTCGCGACCGTCTACGTCACCTACGTGCCGGACCGGCTCTGCATCGAGCTCAAGTCCTTCAAGCTCTACATGTGGTCGTTCCGCGACGAGGGGGCCTTCCACGAGAAGGTCATCAACCAGATCCTCGACGACCTGGTGGCCGCCTGCAAGCCCAGGCAAATGCGGGTGGTGGGCGAGTTCAACGTGCGCGGCGGCATCTACACCTCCATCA
>QJWD01000063.1 GCA_003235465.1 Nitrospirota bacterium
GGTTTCCGAGGCGCTGCTTCATGCCGGAGCGCGCGTCGTCGCCACCTACCTGGGCGACGACAAGGCGGCGGAAGAATTCCTTGCGGCCAACCGCGAAACCCAGGACCGCCTCACGATCAAAAAATTCGATGTCGCCGACTACGGCGAGGTGGAAGGGTTTTTCCGCGATCAGGTGGAGGAGAGCGGGCCGTTTCAGGTGCTCGTGCACAGCTCGGGCATTCGCCGAGACGCCGTTGTCGGCATGATGAAGGCGGACGACTGGAACCAGGTCATTCAGACCAACCTGACGGGCACCTTCAACGTGTTGAAGCAGGCGGTGCAGGCGATGATGCAGGCGCGTTACGGGCGCATCGTCGTCATCACCTCGCCCATCGGCCACTTCGGCTTCGCCGGGCAATCCAATTACGCCGCCTCGAAGGCGGGCCAGGTGGCGCTGGTGCGCTCGCTCTCGAAGGAGGTGGCGACGCGCGGCATCACTGTGAACTGCGTTTCCCCCGGATTCATCGACACCGATTTCATCGCCGACCTACCCGAAAAGCAAAAAGCCGCCTATCTGGGCATGGTGCCGATGAAGCGCTTCGGCTCGCCCGCCGAGGTGGCGAGTCCGGTGCTGTTCCTGGCTTCCAGGGACTCGGCCTACATCACCGGTTCGGTGAACGAAATTACCGGGGGCTTGTGATCCATGCGCGATATCCGTGACAGCATTCCTCACCGGGAACCCTTTTTGCTCGTCGACCGCATCGTCGCCGAGGGCGAGGGCTGCATCGAAACCGAGCGGCGGGTGAAGCCCGATGAGCCGTTTTTCGCCGGTCACTACCCGGGCCGGCCGCTGATGCCCGGTGTATTGATCCTCGAATCGGTGCTGCAATCCGGCGCGGCGCTCTTGAGCCGCGAGCCGGGCATGGAAGACCCGGGCCGGGTGCCGGTAGTGAGCCGCATAAGCAACGTCAAGTTCAAGCGCCCGGTCAGGCCGGGCGACCTCATGCACATCCGGGTGGACATGAAGGAGCGCGTCGGCCCCGCCTGCTACATGCACGGCAAGGTGACGGTCGATGGCGATGTCGCCGTCACGCTGGAATTTGCCGTGCTTTTGTCGGAGGACGCAGCATGAGTTTCCTCGCGCTCGAAGGCAAGACCTTCCTCGTGTTCGGCGTCGCCAACAAAAAGAGCGTCGCCTACCACATCGGAAAAACGCTGTCCGAAGAGGGCGCGAGGGTGTTGTACTCGGTGCGCTCGGAAATGCGCAGGAAAGCCCTCGAACCCCTGCTCGCCCCTTCGCCGGTTTATGTTTGCGACGTCGAGAAAAAAGACGAGATCGAGGCACTCAAGGCGCGGGTGGCGGAAAATACACAGTGCCTGAACGGACTTGTGCATTCCATCGCCTTCGCGAATTACAGCGGCGGCCCGAAGCCGTTCCACGATACCGCGCGCGAGGATTTCCTGCAATCCATGCACATCACCTGCTATTCGCTGATCGAGCTCGCCGGCGTCTTCAGGCCGCTTCTCGATGCCCGGGCCTCGGTGGTGGCGGTGTCGATATCGACCACGCGCATGGCGGCGGAAAATTACGGCTTCATGGCGCCGGCCAAGGCGGCGCTCGATTCCTCGATCTGCTTTCTGGCCAAATCGTTCAGCGCGTTTTCCGAGGTGCGTTTCAATTCGGTGAACGCCGGGCTCCTCAAGACCTCCGCCTCCGCCGGCATTCCCGGTTATGTGGATTCGTATCTGTATGCCGAACAGCTCACCCTGCGCCGGCGGGCGCTGGCCACGGGCGAAGTGGCCCGTGCGGCGGCGTTTCTCCTGAGCGAGGCGTCGAGCGGCATCAACGCCCAGGGCATCGTCGTGGACGCCGGCATGTCGGTGAACTATTTCGACCGCGACATGGTTGCCCGCGGCATGCGCCCGGAGCCGAAGAAAGGGGGGTGAAACGCCCCTCGCGCCGGAATATGTTCGGCTTCGGGGTTCATTCCAAAAGCTTTACCTTGACTTTTTTTCAGGCTGCAATAAAATATCCCAATCGTCAATTTTTCAGGCACGTAGCTCAGGGGTAGAGTACTTGCTTGACATGCAAGGGGTCGGCGGTTCGAAACCGCCCGTGCCTATAGTTTGCTTCGCCGCCCCGGCACCCCCAGGGGCGGTGTGTTTTTTGAACAAGAGCCGTATGAGCCGGTATTCGGCGGCGAGGTGAATCCTCGCACGCCGTTTTTATTTTAGCGCTTATCCCTGCTCGGCGGCGGGCGGGCCCGGTTTACGGCCCGGCCGCCTGTAACGTAAGATCATGGCTGATAAGAAAGAACAATACGATCTCGATACGATCCGGCACAGCGCCGCGCACCTGATGGCGCAGGCGGTGAAGCAGCTGTTTCCCGAGACCCGGGTCACCATCGGCCCGGTGATCGAGGACGGGTTCTATTACGATTTCGGCAGGGACAAGCCCTTCGTTCCCGAGGATCTGGAGAAGATCGAGGAACGCATGCGCGAGATCGCCGCAAAGGACCTCGCCATCGTCAGGAACGAGCTGCCGCGCGACGAGGCCATCGCCATGTTCAAGGGCATGGGCGAAAACTTCAAGACCGAGATCATCGAAGGCATCGAATCCAGCGATCCCATCTCCACCTACACGCAGGGCGAGTTCACCGACCTTTGCCGCGGGCCGCACGTCGGCTCCACCGGGGCGATCAAGTCGTTCAAGCTGCTCCACACCTCCGCCGCCTACTGGCGCGGGGACGAGCGCAACCCGATTCTGCAGAGGATCTACGGCACCGCCTGGCACAACGACAAGGAGCTTCGGGC
>QJWD01000108.1 GCA_003235465.1 Nitrospirota bacterium
TCCTCACGGGATGCCGGGTCAATCGCTCTCGCAGGTCCTGTCGAGAACGAAGTAAACCGGGCAGAAGCCCGTGAAGGCGCTCTGCACCAGTGTGAGTCCAAGCAGGCCGGGCACGATCAGCCAGAGGGGGTCCACCCAGTAACCCAGGGCCGTGCCCGCCGCCACCACCGCCCCGGCAATGCCATCGTGAATTCGTCTCTTGTGATTCATCGGCTACGACTCCTGTTCTGGTTGTCCTCAGAGTTTTCCGCCTCACACCGCTCATTATAACTCAACTGGCAACCGGTCGGGCCCCCTTGTCTTTGCGGGCGGAATTTGCTTTGCTGGGGATACGCGTCATGGCATAGTTAATGGGTTTAATCACCGATCCATCGCCATGGCCCAAAACACCGACAAAGAACCGTTTTCCATTTTCGACAGCATCGCCTGGGTCGTCGGCGTGCTGGTGGTGGGCTTCATCGTGTTCATCCTGCTTTGGCCCTTCATCGACCCGACGCCGGAGCGTTCGTCCTCGATCCGGGAGAATATCGAATCCCTCGGCAGCAAGTAGCGCCCGGTCCTTCGGCAGGGAGGGTTCTGGAAAACTTCGCTGGCATTCCCCGTCGGGCTCAAGTATGATCCCATTCAAGTCGGCACCCGCTTTTATTTCAACTCGTTGTGCAAGGAATCATGACCCGGACAAAGAGACTGGTACTCGATGTATTAAAGCCCCGCCACCCGAGCGCGCTGGATTTCGCCCGGACCATCGCCGGGCAGGGAGAAACCGCTTGCCGCGTCAAACTCACGGTCGAGGAGGTGGACGAGAAAACCGAATCCATTACCCTGACGGTGGAGGGCGAGGCGATTGATTTCGACGCCATCGCCACAGCCATCGCCGATCTGGGCGGCTCGCTGCACAGCATCGACGAGGTCGAGGTGGAAGGCGGGGAGCCCGCCCCTTAAGGCGCTTCACTATCGGATTAAGCGATGACCCTTTGGCGGCGTATCGAGTTTCTGCTGCATATCAGCCGGGCGCATGGCATCGCCCGCCGCTACGCCTTCACCAACGGGTACGACGGGGCGCTGACGCAGCTAGGGGTGAACGTCGGGTTCCACGGCGCCGGCGCGGTGCCCCCCTCGGTGGCGCTCGGCGCCTGCGCGGGGGCGGCGGTGGCCCTGTCCATCAGCGGCCTCACCAGCGCCTACATCATCGAAACCGAGGAACGCAAAAAGGAACTCGCGGAACTGGAGAGCGCCCTCGTCGCCGACCTGGGGGACACGCATTACGGCCAGGCCACAAGATGGGTACCTTTTCTGGTGGCGGGCGCAAACGGGCTTTCCCCGCTCCTGGTTTCCCTGTTCATTCTGATTCCCTACGCGACGGATTATTACGGGATGCCCCTCGCCGGCTCGCCGGCCACCGCCGCCGCCGGTTTTGCGCTGGCCGCGATTTTCATCCTGGGCGCCCTGCTCGGCGGGGTGAGCGGCACCTTCTGGCTGTGGACGGGCCTAAGAGCCCTTTTGATCGCCGGCATCACCAGCGGCATCATTCTCCTGATATCATGACCCGGCAACCGCCGCTTGCGAGCGGAGCTTTTCCCATGAAGAGGCGCGCGCCCAACAAACCCATTGGAGCAGAGAATCCCCCGCGAGAACGGCGGATTATGGAGCTTATCCCATGAAGAAGCGGGCGTCGCACAAAGCCGTTTCGGTTGAGAAGGCTTCGGGCGAACGGGAAGCGTTTTCCGAGGAAAAACTTTTCGCTTCGCTGGTCCACGCCGGAGCGTCCGAGGAGTTGGCCGGCCGCGTGATCGACCAGATGGACGAGCTCATCCGCCCCGGCGTCACCTCGGCCAAGATATACCGCCAGGCGCTAAGGATACTGCACAAGGAGGCGCACTCGCTGGCGGCGCGTTACAGCCTGAAGCAGGCGATCATGGCGCTCGGGCCGTCGGGCTATCCGTTCGAGCGGCTCATCGCGGCGCTGTTCGAAAAGCAGGGGTACAACACCGAGGTGGACGTGGTGCTTCAGGGCGCCTGCGTGCAGCACGAGGTGGACGTGGTCGCGACGCGCCCCGGCCACCGCGCGCTCGTCGAGTGTAAGTACCGCAACAACCACGGCAACAAGGCCGACGTCAAGGTGGCGCTGTACGTCCACGCGCGCTCCGAGGACCTGGCGAAAAATCCCGCCAATGAGCCGTTTCAGGAATTCTGGCTGGCCACCAACGCCAAGTTCACCCGCGACGCCATCCAGTATGGCGAGTGCGCCGGGCTCAAGCTTTTGAGCTGGGATTACCCCGAAGGCAGGGGCCTTCGGGAGCGCATCCATCTCAGCCAGATCCACCCCATCACCTGCCTGACGTCGCTCAAGGTCTGGCAAAAGCGGGAGCTGCTCAAGCAAAACCTGGTGATGTGCTCGGAACTCACGCGCCGGCCCGAGGTGCTCGATGCGGTCGGCGTCAAGGCCGCGGCCCACAGGCGGCTGATGAGGGAAGTGAGAGAACTTTGTTCCATCTAGATTGCATTAAATAATAGCAGGGAGGAGAGGCGCATGAGGGAAGGCGCGAATGTCAAAGCCTGGGTGTGGGCCTTCGGGGCGGGATTCCTGGTCACCCTGCCGCTGTTGTTTTTCGATTACGGCGGTGAGGAAAACGCCGAACTCAAGCGCGCAGTGCGCGCCGTCCGTTACCTTGCGGACGAAATGCACGCCCGGCCTTCGTCGTTCTGGGCCATCGAAGGCGACAAGACCCCCGAGGAATTTATCGACTGGATGTTCTCGCCCATCGGCTCGGCCGAGTGGGCCCCC
>QJWD01000393.1 GCA_003235465.1 Nitrospirota bacterium
TGGATTTCACCCACGAGCCCTCTTATATTAGAGCCATATTGCAAGAAGAATATTCTTTAATTTCTTTCCATAAAGCCGCCTAGGTTCTTGATGGTTGATGTGGAGTTCCCACAATTACCATCCCTCCATAATTTGCCAAGGATTTGCCAAGTCCTTATGAGCAAATTCCTAGACACCCAACCTCTAAAAAAACTGAGATACCATATCCCGCCTCCCCTTGCAAGGGTGAGGAGCATTAATCTTCCCTCTCCTTGAGAAGGAGAGGTGAAGGGAGGTGAACTTAATTTTCATCTACGCCTCGCGCGCGGGGCATTCCGGACTATATAATAAAGACCGGAGCTACGTACCGCATCATCGCCGATCATCTGGGGAGCCCCCGGCTGGTGGTAGATGTGGCCACGGATACCGTGGCGCAGGCGATGGACTACGACACCTTCGGGCGGGTCATCTCCGACACCAATCCCCGCTTTAAGCCCTTCGGTTTTGCTGGTGGCCTGCACGACCGCGACACAAAGCTCATGCGCTTCGGCGTTTACCTTGCGGTGCGCCGCGCTCTCTTCCTTTTTTGCGTTTTAATTTCCCCCGATGGGGTTTACAATTTTGATCGACTCGTCTGGGCTGGCGGGTCCTTAACCTTGTCCGGGTTTCTTTTCCATTGGTTGAACCTATCTCTAAAGTAGGGGAGCTGCTCCAGCAGGCTGTGGGGTATTTCCAGAACGGCGACTGGCCGCAGGCGCGCGCGTGCTTCCAGCAGGCGCTTTCGCTCGCGCCGGAGAACTTCGACGCCCTGCACCTCTGGGGCGTTATGGAGCACAAGCAGAACAACCTGACGAAAGCCGAGAGCCTGATTTGCCGCGCCATCGCCGTCGACGGAGGTGTGGCCGAGGCGCATTACAACCTGGGCCGGGTGCTGCAGGACGCGGGCCGCGACGAGGAGATGATGGCGGCGTATCGCGCCTCCATAGAAATCGACCCGCGTCTCGAATTCGCCCATTTCAACCTGGGCCTCGCTCTGCTTGCCGGCGGCGACGCGGCGGCGGCGGCGGATTCATTCCGAAAGGCGCAGGAGATCAACCCGCGCGATGCGGACTACGCGCTGAACCTCGGCCTTTCGCTTGAGCGCCTGGGAGACCAGCCTGGCGCGCTTTCGGCTTACGAGAGGACCATCCGCCTTTCTCCCCACTTCGCACCGGCGCACAACTGCCTGGGCATCCTCTACAAGGGCATGGGCCGGCTTAGCGATGCGATCGCTTGTTACCGCCGCGCCATTAAGGCCGCGCCGGGCTTTGCCGACGCGCTTTTCAACCTGGGCAACGCGCTGGAGGAGGCGGGGAGGATGGACGAGGCGGTTTCCGCCTACCGGGAAGCGGTTGCCCTCAGGCCGGATTTCGCCAAGGCCCACAACAACCTGGGCAACGTGTATTACGCCACGGGCCAGCGCGAGCAGGCGCTCACCGCCTACCGCGAGGCGGCGCGCCTCGATCCTGAACTTCAGACGGCTATCCACATGGTGAACAGCCTGGGCGGCGGTTCGTCGGACGCGGCGCCCGCGGGCTACGTGAAAAGCCTGTTCGACAAGGCCGCAGGCGAGTTCGAGAACCGCCTGGTGGGCGACCTCGAATACCGATCGCCCACCGAACTTCTGGCCCTCCTTTCGGGTTTGATTGTTGCTGGACGGGGTTTTCGAAACGCTCTCGATTTGGGCTGCGGCACGGGCCTCGCCGCCGAGGCATTTGGCCCTCTTGCCGAGCGGCTTTCGGGGGTGGATATTTCGCCGCGCATGGTGGAGCGGGCCCGCGCGAAAAACCTTTACGACGCGCTGGCCGTGGCCGACCTGATGGAATACCTGACGGCTTCAAACGAAACCTTCGACCTGGTGCTGGCGACGGATGTGCTGGTGTATTTCGGAAACCTCCGGCCGTTGTTTCAGGCGGTGCAGAACCATGCGGCGGAGGGGGCGTTTTTCCTGTTTTCGCTGGAGTCCGGGGAGGCGGAGGATTTCGCCCTCCGCACCACGGGCCGTTACGCGCACGCGCGCGGCTACATCCACCGGCTGGCCGGGGAGGAGGGTTTTCGCGTGGCCCGCGACGAGGACACGGTGATCCGCATGGAAAACGGCCGGCCGATTCCCGGCATCAATTTCATCCTGCAAAAATCTTCCCCTGCCTCTCCCAAGGCTTAGCGGCAGCGCGCCGTCTCCCGCCATGAAAATGTTTCGGTGGCGCGCGCGGCCTGCCAGCGGCCCACCTCCCTGCCCTCGTGATACAGAATCAGCGCCGGGTCTTCCCCCAGGCCGAAGTGGTCGGCAAGAAAGGGGTTTTCGTTCAGGTTGACGCGATACGGGCGGAACGTCTCGCCATGGAGGGCGGCGGCCTCTTCCGCCTGGCTCTGCGCGGGCTTTCGAACGGGCCGGCCAACGGCCCAGAACAGCACGAGCACGGGCTCCTCGGCCTGCACGACGGCGCGGCCGAAGTTGAGATCGTTCAGGGATTCGACGGCGTTCCAGTTAAGGGTTTGGGTGTTCATGGCGGCTCCTTTCGTTTTCCGGGTCTCCCTGACTGGGGAGATATTTGAAACTCGTTGAATTTCTCTCTCTTATATGCGGCCCGGCGGGCAAAAACACCATCCGCACTTTGGATCATGGTTTTGCCTTTATTTTTTAATGGCTTTCAGGGGCCATGGGGGTTTTGCCGGACGCCTGGCGGGCCGGGCGGGCCCCTATCCCAAGGGTGCCAGGGAGGAAAAATCCGGTTATAATGCTGCGATCAGGTGGGCGCGGGC
>QJWD01000141.1 GCA_003235465.1 Nitrospirota bacterium
AATCGGTGCAGTTGGTGAAGGGGTAGCGGTAGCGGCGGTTGTCCGGATCTTCGAAGTCTCTCTGGCACGCTGAGCAGGTGACGGCATCCGGCAGCAGGCCGGTGTCCGGAGGGCCGGGGCCGCTTTCTCCCAAGCGGAACTCGCGCCAGGGCGCGGGGCCGTTGACGGGGGCGCGCTCGATGGATTCGACGCGGGCGAGCCTCGGGGCCTCGTCCCGCATGCGGCGGACGAATTCGTCGAGAACCAAAGCGCCGGCCCAGGCGCGAATCAGCACGCCCGCGCCGTCGTTAAGCACCTCACCGGAGATGCCGAGCGATGCGGCCAGACGCCAGACGGCGGGGCGAAAACCCACGCCCTGCACCAGCCCACGCACGCGGATGGCCTCGCCCGTGACCGGGATGGCTGCCCTGCTGCCCGAAGTATTCACTGTTTCATCTCTCGGCGAGCGCCGTTTCAGGCGGAACGCATGACATAATCGTGAATTCCCCGCGCGGCCTTTTTCCCCGCGCCCATGGCGGAGATCACGGTGGTGGCGCCGGTGACGATGTCGCCACCGGCGAACACGCCGGGTTTGGACGTCATCTGAATGTCGGCGTCGGACAGTTCGATGTGGCCCTCCGGGTCGATCACGAGGTCTTTCGCGTCCTGCGCGATCAGCGGGTTGGTGCCGCTGCCGAGCGCGATGACCACCGCGTCGGCGGGGAAGTCGAATTCGCTCCCCGCGATGGGCAACGGCCGCCGCCTTCCCGAGGCGTCGGGCTCGCCCAGTTGCATTTTCTGGCAACGCACCGCCTTCACCCATCCGTTTTCGCCCATAATGGCCACCGGCCGCTCCAGAAAGCGGAAGGCGACGCCCTCTTCCCGGGCATGGCGGATCTCCTCGTGGCGCGCGGGCATCTCTTCACTGGAGCGCCGGTAGATGATGGACACCTGGCGCGCCGAAGGCAGGCGCAGGGCCGTGCGGGCGGCGTCGAGCGCGGTGTTGCCGCCGCCGATGACGGCGATGGCCTGGTGCGCGTGCAGGGGCGTATCGAACTCGGGAAACTCCCAGGCGTGCATCAGGTTGACGCGGGTGAGGAATTCGTTGGCGGAGTAGACGCCGTTCAGATTTTCTCCCGGGATGCCGAGGAAATACGGCAGGCCCGCGCCGGTGGCGATGAACACCGCGTCGAAGCCGTCGTCGATCATCAGTTCATCGAGGCTCTTGATCTTGCCGATCACGTAATCGAGTTTGATGGTCACGCCGCGTTTTTTAAGCCGGTCTATCTCCATTTCGATGATGTTACGCGGCAGGCGAAATTCGGGAATGCCATAGAACAGCACGCCACCGGCCTGGTGCAGCGCCTCGAAGATGACCACCTCGTGCCCGAGGGCGGCGAGATCGCCCGCGGCGGTGAGCCCGGCGGGCCCGGCGCCGATGATGGCGATCTTCTTGTCCGTCGGCGGTGCGGGCTGAATGTCTTCTTCTGCGCCGGACTCACGCTCATAGTCGGCGACGAAGCGCTCCAGCTTGCCAATGGCGAGCGGTTCACCCTTGAGGCCGATCACGCAGTGTTTCTCGCACTGGTCCTCCTGCGGGCACACGCGCCCGGTGATGGCGGGCAGGGCGTTGGTCTCGCGGATGGTTCGAGCGGCCTCGAGAAACTTTCCCTCGGCCACCTGGCGAATGAACTCCGGAATACGCACGTGCACCGGGCAGCCCAGCACGCACTTGGGCTTTTTGCATTGCAGGCAACGCGAGGCTTCGAGCATCGCCATCGCCGGCGTGTAACCGAGCGACACTTCGGAAAAAGTTTTCTTCCTCGCCTCGGGCGAAAGTTCGGGGGCGCTCTGGCGCGGAATCCTGTTGCCTTTTTTGGGCGGGTTCGTCATGGCTGGCTCCTCGCCGCGCCGGTTGTGTCCAGGCGGCATTCCTGCCCTCCGGTAAGACGCTCGCGCGCTTGTTGTTCCTCCGGCAGGTAACCGCGCAGGCGGTTTTCCAGGCCTTCGAAATCCACCAAATGACCATCGAACTCGGGGCCGTCGACGCAGGTGAACCTCATTTTTCCATCGACCATCACCCGGCAGGCGCCGCACATGCCGGTGCCGTCGATCATGATGGGGTTCAGGCTGACACGCGTCGGGATGTTGTGGGCGCGCGTGAGAGCGCACACCGCCTTCATCATGACCACAGGGCCGATGGCGATGACGCGGTGCACGGGGCCTTCGTCGCGGATCACCCGGTCCAGCAGGTCGGTGACCAGGCCCCGCATGCCCGCCGAGCCGTCATTGGTGGCCACGCGAACCTCGCTTGCGGCAGCGTGCATTTCCTCCTGGAGAAGAAGAAGGTTTTTGCTGCGCGCGCCCATGAGAGCGATGGTTTTGTTGCCGATCGCGGTGAGCGCGCGGGCAATGGGCCACAAAGCGGCGATGCCGAAACCGCCGCCGACAAGAGCGACGGTGCCGAACCGCTCGATTTCGGTGGGGAGGCCCAGGGGACCGGCGATGTCGAGAATACCCTGGTCTTTCTCCAGGCGGCTCAAGTCGAGCGAGGTCTTGCCCACTGCTTGCACGAACAGGGTGAGGGTTCCCCGTTCCTCGTCGTGGTTGGCGATGGTGAGCGGAATGCGCTCGCCATGCTCGTTCAGCCGGAGGATCACGAACTGTCCCGGGCGGGCTTTGCGGGCAATCTGTGGCGCTTCCACGACGAAGCGGAACACCCCAGGGGCCAGTTCATCTTTGGCGATGACGTTGAACACGAGCCTTGCCTCGGGAAGCTGTGTCCCGCTCCTTAGTTG
>QJWD01000009.1 GCA_003235465.1 Nitrospirota bacterium
AACATGATCCTGTTCAGCGCGCGGCTCTCCGACATCCTGCCCAATATTTCGCAGGACCTGGCCGACCTGTTCGAGTGCCAGCACGCCACGATGTATTCGGTGGACCGGCAGAACCGGCAAATCTATTCGCGCAACCTCAAGGTCGACTCCGGCAAGGAAATCCGCCTCGAGATCAACAAGAAGAGCCTCACCGGCTTTGTCGCCGCGACGGGGAAAATGCTCAACATCGCCGACGCCAACTCGAAATCCGAGCTCTCGAGCCAGCACCCCGAGCTTGCCCACGACGGCGGCTGGGACAAGCTGACCGGCGTCAAAACCCAGTCCACCCTGATCCTGCCCCTGCCTCAGGGCAAGCGCCTGATGGGGGTCCTGCAGCTGATCAACAAAAAAGGCGGCGGCTTCACCGAGGCCGACGTGCGCATGGCGAGGGACCTCGCCAGCGCGCTGGGTCATGGCATGGTGCGCCTGGACGCGGAAACCATCGACGAAAAAATCCGTTCCGCGGCCCAGGCCATTCAGTCGCCCACCCTGATCGACGACATCCTGAAAAAACTGCAGCGGCCGCTGTTGCAGATATTCGACGCCAGCGTCATCACCGTGTACTCGGTGGCGCCGCAAACGCGGGAGATTTTCTCGCGCATGAAGTCCGGCGACGGGGTGGACGAGATCCGCGTTCCCATTTCCACCAAGAGCATCGCCGGCTGCGTGGCTTACCTGAAAAAACCCGCGAATATCGTCGATGTTTATGACGAGGACGAGCTGGCCCGCTTTCATCCCGACGTGCACTTCGACAGTTCCTGGGATACCAAAACCGGCCTCGCCACGAAATCCATGCTCGCCCTGCCCATGATGTACGGCGATGAGGCGATGGGCGTCCTTCAAATCATCAACAAGAACCTGGGCAACCCGTTCAGCGATTTCGACGAAAGAAGCGGCCGCCTCATCGCCGACGCCCTGGGGCACGCGTTCGCCAGCCAGAAGAAGTTCTTCCAGAAAAACCCGACGCGCTTCAGCTACCTGGTGGAGAACGGCTTTCTCACTCAGGACGAGCTCGACCGGGCCATCACCCGTGCCAGCGACCAGCAGCAGCGCATCGAATCGGTGCTGCTTGCCGAGTTCAATCTCAAGCGCAAGGAAATCGGCAAATCCCTGGAGGTTTTTTACAACGTTCCCTACACCGGGTTCAACGAATCGGTCAACCTGCCCAAGCAGGTTTTCGCCGGCCTCAACAGGAACTACCTGATGAGGAACACCTGGGTGCCTCTTCAGAACAACCACCAGTCCGCGGTTATTCTGGTGGACGACCCGACCGACCAGGACAAGATCCGCAACATCCGGATGATCTTCCCCAAAAAGGAGATCGAGTTCCATGTCAGCCTGAAGGAAGATATCGACGATTTCCTGAACAGGGGCCTGGAGTCGGACGACATGCCCTCGCATGAAACCAGCGCCGAGGACATGTCCAACCTGCTCACCGCCCTGGAAGACGAGCAGAGTTCGGCGCTTTCTGAAGTTCAGAGCACGGTGGATGAGGATGTCAACGCCATCACCGAGACCGACAGCACCATCGTCCGCCTCGTCAACAAGGTGCTCACCGACGCCTTCGACATGGGCGTTTCCGACGTCCATATCGAACCCGGCACGGGCAAGAAGGACATGCGCGTGCGCTTCCGCAAGGACGGCGCCTGCCAGGTGTACCAGCAGATTCCCTACATGTACAAGCAGGCCATAATTTCCCGGCTCAAGATCATGGCCAAGCTCGACATCGCCGAGAGGCGCATGCCGCAGGACGGCAAGATCAAAATGCGCTACGGCAAGCGGGAAATCGAATACCGCATGGCCACCTGCCCCACCGTCGGCGGCAACGAGGACGCGGTGCTCAGGATTCTGGCGGACAGCAAGCCCATTCCGCTGGATAAGATGCAGTTCAGCGAGAAGAACCTGCTGCTCATCACCGACAAGGTGCAGAAGCCCTACGGGCTGATTCTCGTGGTCGGGCCGACGGGCTCCGGCAAAACCACCACCCTGCACTCCTGCCTCGGCTTCATCAACACGCCGGACCGCAAGATCTGGACCGCCGAGGACCCGGTGGAAATCACCCAGGAAGGCCTGCGCCAGGTGCAGATGCTGAACAAGATCGGCCTCAACTTCGCCCGCGCCATGCGCTCGTTTTTGCGCGGCGATCCCGACGTAATCATGGTCGGCGAAATGCGCGACACCGAAACCGCCGCCATCGGCCTGGAAGCCTCGCTGACGGGGCATCTGGTGTTCAGCACCCTGCACACCAACTCGGCGCCGGAAACCATCGTTCGCCTGCTCGATATGGGCATGAACCCGCTCAACTTCGCCGACGCGCTCCTGCTCATCGTGGCGCAGCGGCTGGTGCGCACCCTGTGCAAGGAATGCAAGGAGGACTACAACCCCACGCGCAAGGAATACGACACGCTGGTCAGCGAATACGGCGCCGAGGCGTTCGAGAAGAACCTCGGCATCAAGCACAGCAAGTCGTTGACTTTAAAGAAGGCGGCGGGCTGCCCCAAATGCAACAACACCGGCTACGCCGGCCGCATGGGCCTGCACGAACTGCTCTCCGGCACCAAGGAGATGAAGCGGAAAATCATGGACAAGAACATCGTCGAGGAGCTGCGCAACCAGGCCATCGAGGACGGGATGACGACCCTCAAGCAGGACGGCATCGAAAAAATATTCAAGGGGCATTGCGACCTCAAGCAGGTTCTCGCGGTTTGCGTGACCTAGATCACA
>QJWD01000395.1 GCA_003235465.1 Nitrospirota bacterium
TCTCCGAAGAAATGAAAATGGTGCCGTACAAGGTGGTGAAAGGTAGCAAGAACGACGTGCGCATCGAAGCCGGCGGCAAACAGTACACGCCGCCGGAGATCTCGGCGATGATCCTGCAAAAACTCAAGAAATCCGCCGAGGCCTACCTCGGCGAAAGCGTGATCGAAGCGGTCATCACCGTGCCGGCCTACTTCAACGATGCCCAGCGCCAGGCCACCAAGGACGCGGGCAAAATCGCCGGGCTGGAGGTGAAGCGCATCATCAACGAGCCCACCGCCTCGGCGCTGGCCTACGGCCTGGACAAGAAAAAGGACCACACCATCGCCGTGTACGACTTCGGCGGCGGCACCTTCGACATCTCCATCCTCGAAGTGGGCGACAACGTGGTCGAAGTGAAGGCCACCAACGGCGACACGCACTTAGGCGGCGACAACCTCGACCAGCGCATCATCGACTGGCTGGTCGGCGAGTTCAAGAAGGACCAGGGGATAGACCTGTCGCGCGACAACATGGCCCTGCAGCGCCTCAAGGAATCGGCGGAAAAGGCCAAGATGGAGCTGTCCTCCACCAATGAAACCGAGATCAACCTGCCGTTCATCACCGCCGATGCAACCGGCCCGAAGCACATGAACGTCAAGCTCTCGCGCTCCAAGTTCGAGTCGATGGTGGAAGATTTGATCGAGCGGTCCAAGCAGCCGTGCAAGAGCGCCCTGAAGGACGCCGGCCTCGATTCCAGCAAGATCGACGAAGCCATTCTCGTCGGCGGCTCCACCCGCGTTCCCAAGGTTCAGGCGCTGGTGAAGGAACTGTTCGGCAAGGAACCGCACCGGGGCGTCAACCCGGACGAAGTGGTCGCCCTGGGCGCCGCCGTCCAGGCGGGCGTGCTCGCGGGCGATGTCAAGGACATCCTGCTCCTCGACGTCACGCCGCTGTCGCTCGGCATCGAAACCCTGGGCGGGGTGACCACGAAGCTCATCGAGCGCAACACCACCATCCCCACGCGCAAGAGCGAAACCTTCTCCACCGCTTCGGACAACCAGCCGAGCGTCGAGATCAACGTGCTCCAGGGCGAGAGGGAAATGGCCAGGGACAACCGCTCGCTGGGCAAATTTCACCTCGACGGCATTCCCGCCGCGCCGCGCGGCATGCCGCAGATCGAAGTCACCTTCGACATCGACGCCAACGGCATCATCAACGTTTCGGCGAAGGACAAGGGCACCAACAAAGAGCAGAAGATCACCATCACCGACTCCACCGGCCTGTCCGATTCCGAAATCGAGAACATGGTGAAGGACGCCGAGAAAAACGCCGAGGCCGACAAGGCCCGGCGCGAGAAGATCGACGTCAAGAATCAGCTCGACTCGGTCATCTACAGCACCGAGAAGACGCTGCGCGAGAACAAGGACAAGTTCAAGGAGGAGGATATCAAGTCTACCGAGGAAGCTCTCGAAGAGGCTAAACAGCACCTCGAAGGCGAGGTGAGCGACATGAAGGAGCAGATCGAAAAGCTCAACCAGATCGCCCACACCCTGGCGCAAACCATGTACTCGCAGGCGCAGCAGCCCCCCGGTGGAGACACCGGCGGCGAGGACGGCGGCAAGGACAAGTCCGACGACGATGTGGTGGACGCCGAATTCGAGGACATCGGCAAAAAATAACATCCCATACCACGGTCCCCGGCACCGGCCTCCCTCGCCCCAAGGGCGGATGAGGGGCTCCTGGCCGGGGGCCGTGCCTTTTTCGCATGCGGGGCCCCTAAGGCTCTAAACCCCGCTCACCGCGAGCACGACCATGACAGAAAATAAATCACCCAAAGACGAAGACAGGCCGAAGATCACGGTGGTCGACCGCCGCCACTCCATTCTTTCCGAGGACACCGAGGCCGCGGCGGAGCCCGCCGGGGAACGCCTGCCAAGTTACGTGGAAAAGCTGAAAAAAGACGCGGAGGAAAAAGACAAGCGCCTGCGCGAATACATCGCCGCGTACAAGGAAAACACCAGCGCCACCGACGAACTTCGGGCGCGCCTTTCGCGGGAGAACGAAAACCGGCTGGATCTGTTCAAGGCCAACCTGTTCGCCCGCCTGCTTCCGATTCTCGACAACCTGAAGCGCGCCGCCCAGGCGGCGAAGGCTTCGAGCGATTACGAGAGCCTGAAGCAGGGCATCGAAATGGTGATCCGCCAATACGCCCAGGAACTGGCCGACAACGGCGTCAAGGAAATCCCGACCGAGGGGCGCAAGTTCGACCCAAAGACCGACGAGGCCTTCCTCACCGTCGAAACCCAGGACCCCGCGCAGGATAACGCCATTATCGAGGAGCTGGAGCCCGGTTACACCTTCAAGGAAAAACTCATCAAGGCGGCGAAGGTGAAAGTCGCCAAATTCAAGGAATGAACCTGAGCGCGGCCACCGGCCCGAATCTCCATCGAAAGCCCTGACATGAGCGAACGCGATTACTACGACATCCTCGGCGTTTCCAGAAACGCTTCAGAGACCGAGCTGAAGAAGGCCTACCGGCAACTGGCGCTCAAATACCACCCGGACAAAAATCCCGGAGACAAGAAGGCCGAGGACAAGTTCAAGGAAGCGTCCGAAGCCTACGACGCCCTCAAGGACCCGGAAAAAAGAAACATCTACGACCAGTTCGGCCGCGAGGGGCTGAAGGGACGCGGCTTCTCCGGCCCGCGCGGCTTCGAGGACATCTTCTCCTCCTTCGGCGATATTTTCGGGGATTTCTTCGGCGGCGGCCAGGGGCGAAGGA
>QJWD01000200.1 GCA_003235465.1 Nitrospirota bacterium
CTTTTCTTTTTCTCAGCCTTTGCCATCAAAGCTCCCGGCATGCGGGCGCGAGCCCCGGCAGGTTGTGGCGGCGGCTCACCGCCGGCGGGCGGGCCTCAACTTTCATCCAGGGCGCGGTCGTAAAGCCTGAGGGTTCGAACATAGGCCTCCCATTGCGCCGGGGGGAGGTCGCGGTTGAACGTGTTCAAATGCTCGAACTCGAAGGGGTTGTAGATTTTCTTACGCTTGCCCCGGCCCTTGATCTCGTAATGCAGGTGCGGCGCAAATGTCCGGCCCGTGTTTCCCGACTCGGCGATTTTCTGCCCCTTCTTGACGATGTTGCCCGGTTTCACCAGCACGCGGCTCAGGTGAAGATAAAGGGTTTTCACCCCTTCCTCCGGATGATCGATCTCGATGCAGTAGCCGTTGGCGCGCACGTTCCAGTTCGTGCGCGTGACTTTTCCCTCGAAGCTCGAGAAGATCGGCGTTCCCACCTCGGCCTTGAAATCGGTCCCGGCGTGCCCCCCCTGGCCGCGGCGGAAATCCCCCGGCAGCGAGGTGATCTCCTGGTAGTCGTGAATGGGCGCGGCGGAGCCGGCGATGCGGCGGGCGATTTCCTTTCCCTCCCGGTCGTAGTAGACGCCGTAGTCCAGTTCGCCCGCGCGGTAGAAATTCGCCTCGAAGGTTTTGCCGGCGTAGCCGCTCTTGTAGACCAGCTTCAGGATCTTGAAGCGGTCCTCCGTGTCCAGCGGCTCGTACACCACGTGCACGCTGTCGCCGTTACGCATATTGCTTTCCACATCGAAGAACCACACCAGAAGACGGCCGATGTAGGCCGACATCTGCTCGCACCCATCGGTCATGATGCGGCAGACCGAATAGCTGAGCGAGTTGCGAATCTTGAAATGCACGGCGTGGATTTCCTTGCCGTCCTGATAATCGAGCGAGGAAAACGACGCGCGCTTGACCTCCACCCGGTCGATGGTTTTTCTTCGCCTTGGCTCTGCCGTCTTTTTCTCGGGTTCCACCGTCAGCACGGCCGGCGCGGGCTGGGCGGCCTTCACCATGGGCGCGGGGGCTTCGGGGGATGCGGGCGATGCCGTCTCGGGTTCCTCCAGCGCTGGCGCGTCCTCCATCACGGGCGCCTGGATTTGGGCGGTTTCCAGCGGCGCTTCGGTGTCCTGGAAAAATATAAAATAGGCGTTCAGCCCTAGGGAAATCGCGAACAGGGACACGAACAGGGTGCGCGGCCAGGCGGCCTTTCGTTTGAGAATCTTCTGATGGTTCAAGACAGAGTGCTGTTCCATGGGAGACAGGGTTTGGGGGTGATGGTCGGCGAAAAGGGCCGGGTGGCATTACGGGAAAGCGTGCGACTTGCAACGGATAAACGCGGGGCAAGGCCCGATGCTTGTTAGATTACGGTTTTCGTATTAAAATTCAAGCACTTTAATTATCGCAAAAGCGCGATCATTTCTCAACAGGTTCTATTCGCTGTAACCAAGAAGCCGGCCCATGAATTTCGTCCCCGAGGCGGTGTACATCGAAAAAAGCGCGAAAGGGCACCCCTTCACCGACAGGGTGCTTGAAAAACTGCCCTATACCCCCGTCCACCTCATCGAAAAGAGCGCATCGGTGGTGGAGGAGATCAGGCGGACGAGGGCGGATGTGTTCGGCGCCGGCAAGAAGCGGCTCATCCTCTCCACCTTCAAGGGCGCGCGCCTCAAAAAGTGCCCCGGCATCAGCCCCGGCATGGTGTGCTGCAATTACTACATCATCAACCTGATGAAGAATTGCATCTACGACTGTTCCTACTGTTTCCTGCAGGGTTTTCTCGCCAACAACCCGGTGCTGGAAGCGTTCGTCAATGTCGAGGACTACCTCGGGGAACTCGACGCCGCGTTCCACGCGCACCCGGACCGCGCGTTTCGCGTTGGCACCGGGGAACTCGCCGACAGCCTGGCGCTCGACGACCTGCTGCCCTATTCCGACATGCTGGTGCCGTTCTTCAACGAGCGGGACAACGCCGTCCTCGAGCTAAAAACCAAGTCCGCCCGGGTGGAGCGCCTGCTCGCCCAGCCGAGCGCGAAGAACGTGATCGTCTCCTGGTCGCTCAACCCCGACTGCGTGATCGCTCGCGAGGAAAAGGGAACGCCTTCGCTCGGCGAGCGCCTGGCCGCCGCCAGGAAATGCCAGGACAGGGGATACCAGATCGGCCTCCACCTCGACCCGATCATCCTGTTCCCCGGCTGGCAGGACGCCTACAGGGACCTGGTGAGCCAGGTGTTTTCCACCCTTTCGCCGGAAAAAATAGAATGGGTCAGCCTCGGCAGCTTCCGCTACCGGAGCGACCTGAAGGAGGTGATTCGCGAGCGGCACCCAGGCACCGGGCTGTTCGCCGCCGAGCACGTGGCCAGCCGCGACGGCAAATTCCGCTACCTGCGCCCGCACCGGAACCGGGCCTACGAAACCTTGAGCCGCCTGCTCAAACAGCAGTCGGACAAGCTCACCGTTTACCTGTGCATGGAATCGAAGGAACTGTGGGAGGATGTGACGTGGAAAACCCCGAGGAGCGATGAAAAGCTGGACGTCTTCTTCGACCTGTGAGGCCGGCTACAGCCGCATGGGCATGACGATGCTCAGGTAGTCCTTATCGCCGGCCACGGTGATCATGCAGGAGTGGTTCTGGTCCTTCAGGTTGAGCGTCACCTCGTCGTCGTCGACCACGGAAAGCACATCGAGCACGTAGCGGGCGTTCAGGCCCACCACCACCTCTTCGCCGTC
>QJWD01000330.1 GCA_003235465.1 Nitrospirota bacterium
GGGTAAGGTAACTGAGAAGGGTCAGCCCTATTGCCGACCAGATTTGTTTAGGCGAAATCGAAAGAAAACTGTCAACTATTTCATGAAGCCTGTAAGTGTGAGTGAATTTGTAAAGGGCCGCCAACGCCACCGAAAACAGTAACAGGACGATAGCGGGCTTGAGGTAGGACTTTAGAGTCGCTATGAATCCGGATCCGGGATTGGACATGGGTAATGCTGGGCTACCCCGAGTTAAATCCAAATTTTAATAAAAAGGCGGCGGATATTGTGATTAAAAAGTGCAATGCTTAATCAGGGTAGCTGGCTGAAAGTTCTCGTGCAATCGATATTTTGCCGCTGCTCGCCGGGAGCTTGCCGGCTCGAAAACCCTTGCGATAACCGATTGAAAATGCATATAATCCTCTATCCATGAATGTGGTTTTCAAAGAGGTGGTGGCGTGACGTTGCCCCGATTTTTGAAAAGGAAAACGGGCCTGTCGTTGGCCGTGGTGTTTTTCTGGGGAATCTATTTTTTCCTTTCCCCGTTTCTGCACTTTCATCCGGACGATGTGCACGCCCACGCCGGGGAAGGGCGGCTCCATCACCACGAGGGTCATGTTCATTCCGAGGAGCTCGAAGCCCTGGCCCACGCCTGGGACTTTCATCTCGCCGATCACGAGCGGGACGATCACCACCCGCATTCCTCGCCCGAGCAAGACTCGAAAAAAATCGAATTCAGCGTAAAGACCACGAGCCTCAAGCAGGCGGACCCGGATAAGATCGCCAAACACAGGGCCGCTGCGTTTCATGATTTTTCTTTCGGTCCGGTTGCTGTTGGGCTCCAGCCGCCGCCACGGTTTCCCGTTCTAAATGCCGCAGGCCCCTGGCCGTTTCAGGAACGCTCTCCCCCCTCGCACATCTCCTAGCTGTTTCCCGTATTTCCAATCTGCACCGCCGTTCATGTTGCTGGCCGCATGCCAGGCAGAGGAGCTGCTTTCCTGCCGTGCATGCGTTCGGTGTTCGGCGGCGATGTCCCATTCCAGAAATTGCATGAGGTTGCGATGACGATTATGGCGAAGGCGCTGGTTCTATGCGTGGCGATGCTCTGGCCCGCCAGCGGGTTTGCCGGTGCGGTCCGGGAACTTCCCGACCCGCCCGAATACCTGAAGGCGGTCTCGCTTAAGGAGGCGGAGCCTGCCGGCCCGCCCCAACACCAGGAGACGGTCACGCTTAAAGAGGTGGTGGCCCGGGTGCTCCTTCAAAATCCTGAACTCAAAGTGTATTCCCTGGAGCAGCGGGCGAGGGAGGCCGGGGCGCTGCAGGCGGGCCAGAGACCCAACCCGAGGCTGGCGGTGGAGGTGGAAAACGCTGCCGGTTCCGGCGCCTACAGCGGGTTCGGCCGGTCGGAGACCACCGTTCGCCTAAGCCAGCTCGTCGAACTGGGTGGGAAGAGGGCCGCGCGCATGCAGGCGGGCGCTTTGGCCAGCGAGCTCGCGGGCCGCGATTACGAGATCAAGAGGATCGACGTCTTGATCGAGGCCGCGAAAGCGTTTATCGATCTGCTCAAGGCCGAGCGGCAGGTGGACTTGAGCCTGGAGCTCCTCACGCTCGCGGAAAAGTCGCTGAATGCGGTGAAGGAAAGGGTGCGGGCCGGTAAGGTTCCGGCGATTGAAACAGCGAAAGCCGAGGTGGAGCTTGCGGCGGCGAAGCTCGGCGTGGAGCGATCAAGAGGCAAGCGGCTCACCGCCCGGCGGAACCTGGCCGTCACCTGGGGGGAGACGGAGCCAAAGGCGGAGCGGGCAAAGGGCGACCTGGAAAAAATCGCCCCCGTGCCGTCCCTCGATCTATTGGTGATGAAAATCGATCAAAGCCCGGAACTCAGGCGCTGGGCCACGGAACTGGACCGGCGGCAGGCCGTCGTCGAGATGGAACGCGCCCGCGCCACGCCGGACATTTCCCTGGAGGCGGGCTACCGCCGCATCGAAGAGTCCGACGACAACGCGCTGGTGTTCGGCTTGAGCATTCCCCTGCCCCTGTTCGACCGCAACCAGGGCTCCCTCGCCGAAGCGAGGCATCGCCTGGCCAAGGCGGAGGCGGAAGAGAGCGCGCTTGCCATCCACCTCAGGCACAGGCTGGCGAAGGCGCACCAGGCGCTCGCCCTCGCCCACGCCGAGGTTCTTTCATTGCGGGCCGAAGTGGTGCCGGGAGCCGAAAGCGCGTACGCCGCCATGACGGAAGGATACCGCTTCGGCAAGTTCGGTTTCCTCGAAATGCTGGACAGCCAGCGGACCCTGTTCCAGGCGCGGATTCAAACCCTCGATGCGCTGGCACGTTATCACAAGGCGGTGGCGGACGTGGAGCGGCTCGTCGGCACAATGGAGGGGGCCGCGCCAACCGGCGCGGGGAAGGAAGAGCGGTCTCATGAAAATTAAAACCCTGTTGCAGATTTTTGTCGTGCTCCTCGTGGGCCTGTTTCTCGCTCTCGCCATCATCAGGAGCGAGCGGCCCGCGCCCGGCGAGGGGCCGGCGAACGGGGCGCATGCGCCCGTGGCCCATGCGCCAGCGGACCATGAAGAGCAGGGCGACCGGGGGCCGCATGGCGGCTGGCTGCTCTCGAGCGACGGGCTCACCCTCGAGGTGACGATTTTCGAGAAGGGCGTCGAACCGCAGTTCCGGGTGTACGCGACCGGCGAAGCCGGGGCCGCCGTGCCCCCTGGCGAGGTGGACCTCGTCATTCGTCTGCATCGCCTGGACCGGGTGGATGAAATCCG
>QJWD01000179.1 GCA_003235465.1 Nitrospirota bacterium
GTTGATGACTTCGAACGGGTAACCGTACTTGGCGAAAAACTGGATGGTTTCCACGGTGAAGCCGCACTGCGGCTGCGTTTTGGTGCCCTTGCCATAAATCAGCACCTTATGCTGGGCAATTTCGTTTTTGATTTCGTCTTCAATCGCCGACATACCTGAACTCCTTGACTTGGGTTTTAAATGCGGTTGATGTTATTGCATCGAGCGGCGCGGCTCAATCCGGCGTCGCGGTTTTGATTTCCACGGCGTGCAGCCTGCCGTCCTGCATGGCGGGGTTGAGGGATTCCTGAACCGTCCGGTGGCGGTCCATCAGGTTCATGCTCGCAAACTGGCTGGAAGTCACGTGAACGATGAAGTGATCCATCATGCCCGTCTTGTCCAGCACGCTGACTTCGGCATCGGGTAACTTTTCCTTTACCAGACCTATCAAATCGGGGACGCTGATCATTCTCTAAAAAACCCTCCATTGGAAACGTTTAAAGAATTGACATTTATAGGATTCACCCTCTGGCAAAAGGGTTTAATATTTGTTGTAACGCATCGGCGGGAGTTTTTCCAGACCAAAGAACATGAAAATAACTGCCAAACAATCAAATAGTTATGGCAATTCCGGCGCAGCGCGGCGGGAGCGTTGGCGAAAAACCGTCATTTCCCGTATAATAATGAAATCGGAACCCGTTCGGGATCATCTAAGAATTGTAAGCAGATTTTTAAGCACAACCATTTGGAGGCGGCATGACGGTTTCTAGCAATTTTATTCAGATCACCCCCCGCGCCATCGAGGAAGTCAAGAAGCTGATCAAGGAAGAGGGCAAACCGGGGATAGGCCTCAGGCTGGGCGTCAAGGGAGGCGGCTGCTCCGGGCTGTCCTATGACCTTCAGTTCACGCCACGGGAACAGGGCGACACCGTGATCGAGAACGACGGATTCCAGGTCTTCATGGACGCCAAGAGCATGATCTACCTGAAGGGCATGCAGCTCGATTTTCACGGCGGCCTGCAGGGCAAGGGGTTTGTCTTCGGCAATCCCAACGCCACCTCGACGTGCGGCTGTGGAGAGTCGTTCTCTGTCAGCTGACGGGTCCGCCGGGCGCCACCACCTCGAATTTTTGCGAAAGCGCATCGGGTCTTTCCCGCATGCGCTTTTTTCATTCTAACCCATGCCCCCATCTAGCAAAACCCCGCAGGACTACCGGGAAGCGCGCGAGCACGCGGGCTATTTCCCCCTCGACGGCTGGTGCCTGATCGACGCCGGCGGCGCCGACCTGGACCCATACCTGCAAACTCAAACCACAAACGACGTGCTCGAGGTTCCCCCCGGCGGCGGGCAGAAGAGCGCCGTGGTCGACCGCAAGGCGCGCCTCATCGCCACCTTCTCCCTGCATAAGATGCCCGGCGTGGGCGCCTGCCTGCTCGTCGAAAAAAACCAGAGGGACCGACTCCTCGACCACCTGACCACTTACCTGTTTCGCGAGGACGTCACCTTTACCCCGTCGCCGCTTTGCCTGCTGGCGCTGCAGGGGCCGATGAGCGCCAGCATCCTCTCCCGCCTGACCGGCGAGACAGCCCTGCCGGAGAAGCCCGAATCCATTACCCTCGTCGATTGCGCGGGCGAAACCTGGCGCGTGATCAACAAATCGCTCACCGGCGAGGAAGGGTTCGTGATCGCCCTTTCCCCGGCGGCGCGGGACACGTTGATGGAGCGGCTGTCTTCCCTGGACGAGGCGTATCCCCCCGTTCGTGTCTCACCGGAGACGGTTGAGGTTCTCCGCATCGAGGCCGGGCTGCCCCTCTTCGGCCGCGACATCGACGAAAAGAATATCCTCCCCGAGACCGGCCTCGAGCATTCGTCGGTGAGCTACAACAAGGGCTGCTACATCGGCCAGGAGGTGATCGCCCGCATCAAGACGTACGGCGCGCCCAATTTCGCCCTGATGGGCCTAAGCGTCGATGGCGACGCTCCGCCGCCCTATGGCGGCGAAATCCGTCTGGGGACAAAAAAAATCGGTCGCGTAAAGAGCGGCGTCTTTTCACCGGCGCTCGGCCACGCCATTTCGCTTGCGTATATTCAGAAGGACCACCGCAGCCCCGGCGTGGTCCTCGATGTCACCATCGACGGCGCTGCCTGCAAAGTCACGCCGTGCCTGATCCCGTTCTACCAGCCCAAGACCCGCACGGACCACTCCGAGCGCCTGCTCGAGCAGGCGCTCGCCCTCTACAAGGACGAGGACAACCTCGACCGCCCCATTGCCCTTTTGCGCGAAGCCATCGCCGTGGACCCGCGGCACGCCGCCGCGTACGAGGCGCTGGGCGTCTTCCTGTCCAAGCAGGACAAGCTCGACGAGGCGATCGCCCTGATGAAGCGGCTGGCCGAAATAGACCCGACGGAAATCATGGCGCACACCAACCTGTCGATCTACTACATGAAGCAGGGGCGCATCGAGGAAGCGGAGCTTGAAAAGGGAGAAGCCACCGCGCTGCAGTTCGAGCGGATGGTGAGCGAAAAAATGTCCGAGAAGAAGAAACAGGAACTCGACGAAGCGGAAAAAAAGGAGCGGCAAAACAAGATCGAAATGTTCAAGAAGGTGCTCGAGATCGACCCCGTCGATCAGATCGCCAACTTCGGCCTAGCCTCCATCTACAGCGAGATGGGGCGCCACGAGGAGGCGGTGAACCTGCTTGAGACGGTGGTCCGGGAATATAAGGACTACTCCGCCGCCTACCTGCTTTTAGGGAAAAATCTGGAAA
>QJWD01000097.1 GCA_003235465.1 Nitrospirota bacterium
TCGCCCTCCGCGCCCGGCGAGGTGGCGGACGCTGCAATCGAATCCAGCGGGGCATCGCCCCCCGGATTCGGCACAGGGCGCGTCAGATGATTTCCAGGAGGGTGAGCTTGAGCGTGGTGGTGCGCTGAAGCGCGCCTTCGCCTACGGGGGTTAAGCGGTTTCCCGCCACATTCAGGTGCGTGAGTTTGTTAAGCGCGGTCGATTGCGCCAGGTGTTTGGCCCCCTCGTCGCCGATCATATTGAGCGACAGCACCAGCTTGCGCAGGTTCGTGAGGTGCCGGGTCGACGCCAGGGCCCTGGCTCCTTCGGCGTGAATCCAGTTTTCATTTTCCAGGTGCAGCGCTTCCAGCCCCGCCAGCGTGGCGGATTCGGCGAGGGCGATGGCGCCCTCGTCGGCGATGTTGTTGTTGCTCAGCCTGAGCGACTTGAGGCCCGAGAGAAAGCCGCTTTCGGCGATGTGGCGCGCGCCGTCCTTCCCCAGGTTGTTCTCGCCCAGGTCGAGGGTTTCCACCGCCTGCATGTTGGCCGAGAGGGCGAGGGCCTTCGTGCCTTCGGCGCGGATGTCGTTGTTGTTGAGGTCGAGGACGCGCAGGCGCGTGAGGGTTTTCGATTGTGCAAGCGAGATGGCGCTGTCGGCGGTGAGGCCGTTGTTTTGCACACTCAGTTCCTCGATCCCGCCGAGGCCGCCGGATTCGGCCAGGGCGTAGATGCCCTCGTCGCCGACGTGGTTGTTGTCGAGCACCAGGCGCTTGAGGTTGGGGAGCGCCTGGCTGCGGCCGAGTTGGCCGAGGCCTTCCCCGGTGATGCCGTTGTCGGCCAGGTTGATGGTGTGAAGGCGGGGCAGGCGGGCGTGGCGGGCGATCTGAGCCATGCCCGCATCGCCCAGGCAGGTGTCGCGCAGGTTCAGCCTTACAAGCGTTTCGGCCAGCTTCGAGCCCATGAGCGCCTTGATGCCGATCGCCTCGATGCGGTTGTAGGAGAGATCCAGCTCTTCCAGGCTTTCCATCCCCTCGCTCATGAACAAAACCTTCGCGCCCAGCGCGCCGATCTCGTTGCTGCCCAAATAAAGTTCCTTAAGCTCCTTGAGGCCGGGCGCCTTCGACAGGTAGAACACCGCCTCGTCGTCGAGGTTGTTGTTGAGGAGCGACAGGCTGGTGAGTCCTGAAAACAGCTTCGAGGTGCACAGGGCCTTCAGGCCCTCGCCGGAGAGCCCCGTCTGATCGAGCCTGAGAGCGGTGAGCCCTGCGGGCGGCTCCATTCCGGCGAGCGCCTGGATATCGTCCAGGCTGAGGGCCCCGCTCAGGACGAGGCGGGTTTTGTCCCTGCTCAGGCCCTCTTCCACCAGCCCGGCGAGGCCGGTGTTCTGGGTGTATTTCTCGAAATAGCGGAGAAACTCCAGGCTGTCGTCAATGTCCTTGGCGTCGGTCACGGTTCGTCTCGCTTGCGGTGATGTTCGATTATAACACCCCGCCCGGGGTTTTCCCGATTATCCCCCGTTTTCCGGGACGAAAAAACGGGGACCCGGTTTCCCGGGCCCCCGCGCGCGTTCTCTGCACTGCAACCGATCAGGTGGATTTTTCATCCATGACGGCGATGACGATGGACAGCCGCCGGGTTTCGCCCTGCCTGATCACATCCACCTTAACCTCATCGCCGGGGTGGACGGCGGCCACCAGCTTGGGCAGCGCCTCCATCGAGTCGATGTCCTTGCCGGCGAAATTGACGATCACATCGCCGCGCTCGATGCCGCCCTTCTCGGCGGGCGAGCCGGGGACGACGTTGCCCACCAGGGCACCGCGGGTTTCATTCAGGTTGAATGCCTTTGCGAGATCGGGGGTCAGCTTCTGCACCATGACGCCGAGCCAGCCGCGCGTCACCTTCCCGTCCGTCTTAAGTTCGCCGATGATGCCTTTCACGAGGTTGACCGGGATGGCGAAGCCGATGCCGATATTGCCGCCGGCGTTACCGGAGAAGATGGCGGTGTTGATGCCGATCACCTCGCCCTCGGAGTTGATCAGCGGACCGCCGCTGTTTCCCGGGTTGATGGAGGCGTCGGTTTGAATGTACTCGTCGTACGGGCCGGAGCCGATGTTTCTCTGCTTGGCGCTCACGATGCCCGCGGTGACGGTGTGGTTCAGGCCAAACGGGTTGCCGATGGCCACCACCCATTCACCGACTTCGAGCTTGTCCGAATCTCCCAGGCCGAGGTAGGGCAGGTCCTTCGGCGCGCCGCCGTTGTCTTCGATCTTGATGAGGGCGATGTCGGTCTTGGGGTCCCGGCCCACCAGCACGGCGTTGTATTCCCGGTCGTCCTGAAACCGCACCCTGATTTTCTCCGCCCCTTCGACGACGTGGTTGTTGGTCAGGATATAACCCTCACGGTCGATGACAAACCCCGTGCCCATGGCGCTCTCCGGCCTCGGAGAGGGGGCGCCGAAGCGCGGGTCTTCATTGGGCGCGAAAGGAAACGGCTGGCCCGGCTCGGCGAAATGCTGGGTGTTTTCGATCTTCCCCTGCACGCTGACGTTGACCACCGCCGGCGTCTTGTTCTTGGCTATGTCGACGATGAAATTGGTGTTGCCCGGCAGCGGCTTGGCTTCCGCTATCGCCATGCCCGCCATCTTGCCCGCGCCGCCCGTGCCCACGAGCCCGGCCATCAGAAGGGCCAGTGAAAATGCTGCTGCTTTGATGAACCCTGTTTTACTCATTATTTTTATCCTCCAGAAAAC
>QJWD01000163.1 GCA_003235465.1 Nitrospirota bacterium
AATGCTTGAAACATATTGATTTTGCGTAAATTATATTCAGATTGCGGTTGAATTGTCATATAATGACCAACCAGGCGGGTAAATGTAATAGCTATACAGCCGAATCACTTGGGCAAGGTTGACTGGAGTTCACGATCATGACCATCAAACCTAACGTTCCTTCGAGCAGGGAATGGCGAAACGAGGGTTTCACCATCATCGAAGTGCTGATGGCGGTGGTGATTTTGAGCCTCGGGCTCATGGCCTACGGGGTGACCTCCGGCTCCATCATGACGCGCAACACCCACAGCACGCAGGAGAGCATTTCCATCACCCTGGCGCAGGACAAGATCGAGGACCTCAAGGGCCAGAAAATAGTCGACCTGCTCGCGGGCCAGCCGACCGTGACCTTCAGCGAACCTGTCAACGAAGAGGGGGGGACGGCGGGCGACCATCTCGTTTACCAGCGCACCACGGTGGTGACGGATGTCGGCCAACCCTGCGGCTGTTTTTTCGATGTCGCCGTGACGGTGGCGTGGAACAACAACGGCAACCACGACGTCACGCTTAAAACCCAGGTGAGCCAGTAGCGGAAGGTTCCATGATCACAGGAATAAGGAAATTCCTAGTCCACGACGCGCGCGGCATCACGCTTGTCGAGCTGTTGACCGTCGTGGTCATCGGCCTCATTGCGCTCGCGGGAACGATCAAGGTATTTACCAAGCAGCAGGGCCTGCTGATCGACGAAAACGACGGCACCAAGGTGCGCGCCAAGGGTCGGCAGGCGATCAAGATCCTCGCCCGCGAAGTGCGCATGGCGGGCTTCGGCCTGCCCGAGTACCAGGGCATCGACCCGTCGATGAACCCCCTGCCCGCTCCGGCCATCACCAATTCGATCAGCTACCGCACCAACCGGAATTTTGACGGGCAAAAAGCCGCCCGCTTTCTGGACGCCTCGGCGGGAACCGCCGCTTCCGGCTCCTTCAATGTGACGATTCTTGCCGAACCCAGCGCCGCGGGCGCCGTGCTCGCCGACCAGGACAAAATCGTCATCTACAACCCCAACCAGCTCGACGAGGTGCCCGCGCACTACACGCTGGTGAACGGCGCCGTCTCGAACACCAGCACCGTGCTGAATTTTGCCGACCCCCTGCCCGGCGATCTCGAATTCACACCGTTCGCCAAAGTCATCCTCGCGAACCGGTACAGCGATTACACCATCAACATGGCCGGCGATCAGATCATGAAAACCGTCGACGGCAACACCACCTCGCTGGTCAACAACGTGAATGTCGGTTTAAACGGCGGCCTGCGCTTCCACTTTAGAAACGGCCTCGGGGCGGACGCCGCCTCGACAACCGAGGTGGAGACGGTGACCATCACCCTCGCCATGGCTGACCCGAAAAACGCCGTCGGGGCGATTGAATTCAAGACCGACGTCAAAATGCGAAACTCGGACACCTCCAACTGAACCAGGGGCCCTAGTCATGAAGAATAAACTTCCGCCGCCGATGAAGATGCTGGCTTGCGAGCGGGGAATGGCGTTCGTGGCCACCATCTCCCTCCTGATCGTCCTCACCCTCCTGATCTCCGTTTCCACGCAGTGGTCGGCGAAGGACATTAGGCGGAGCGCCGAATACACCAAATCGCGGGAATCCTTTTACGTCGCCGAAAGCGGGGTGCAGCGCGCGCTAGATTTCTTCAACTACGACGGCGCCGGCTTTTGCCCCGGCGCGGTGGACAACGGCTTCGACGATGAGATCGACGGCACGAACTGGCCGGCGGCGGATTTTCAGAACATCGCCTACGGCGACGGCATCTACAACGTGACCCTGAGCGACAACACCGACGGCGACTCCACAAAAGACACCGATTTCACCGTGGTGCTGACCTCCACAGGCACGAAGAAGGGCGTCACCACCGCCATCGAAGCTCTGCTCTACCGGCCGCTCTATAAAATAGACGAAGCCTTCGTGACCAAGGAAAAACTGACGGCGGTGGGCAGCTTTCTCATCGACGGCACCAACGGCACCGTGCATTCCGATGACGTGTTCGATCAAAACGGAAAAGCCGGCACCACGAACAAAAGCACCGCGGTGGTGGATTGCCAGGGCGTCACCTGCCCCCCCGACTGGCAAACCGAGGAGAAAAACCCGCCCTTCCTGTCGCAGGCGCAAATGAACGACCTGCACAACTTCGCCGACTTCATCCTGTATGGCGACAGGCCGGCGGAAGGAAACTACGACGTCTACAACACCAAGGTGAAAACCATCGGCATCCTCATTGGCGGCGTGCGCAAGGACGTTCAGGAGTTCACCTGGGATTCCGGCGGCGGCTCCAAGGGCCCTTGCCTGCGCGAAGTAGGCAACTCCACGGCAATCACCGAGGCCAACTGCACCGGCGGCGGGCCGCTTGCGGCGCTGACCAGCACCTACCACGCCTCGCTGTTCGAACCGCTCCAGGTCTTTCAGAACGGAAATTACGAGGGATGGAAGATCACCAGCGGCACCCTGCCCGACGGCATGTATTATGTCGAGGGAGATTTCACCGCCCTCGCCGGCGGCACCTCGGCCCAATCCTGGAAAGCCACCCTGGTCACCGACGGCAATCTGCAACTCTCCGCCAACGCCTACCTGGAAAACTACACCGCAGGCGCTTATGACGAATGGTACCGCCAGCTCGTTCTCGTTTCCGCCAGGGACCTGGAAACCCTCGGCAACACGAAGACCACCGACATCTCCGGAGGTAT
>QJWD01000223.1 GCA_003235465.1 Nitrospirota bacterium
CCGGAAGCGTCGGCTGGCCGGCGAGATTGAGCGTTTTATCGCGCTCGGGAAGCTTGCTTCGCACGTTTTCGATGTAAGCGCGCTCCGCCTCCCCCGGCCCGCCGGAGAAAATCAGCCAGAGCCCCGCATCAAGCAGGTGGCGTGCGGTTTCCACCCACCCCTCGACAGTCCATTGCTTGAAGCGCCATTGCGGGCAAATGTGAAGGACGGCGAAATCCTTGCCCTGCCATGGCGCGGGGAGGATTTCGCCGGGCGCGGCCGGGCGTGGGGGCACCAGCTGCGGGCGGGCCGGAACCCCAAGTGCGCGGATCATGTTGAGCAGCTCGTTCACGATGTGAATCCCGCCGTCACTTTCCACCCAGGCCTGGGCGAAGACGCGCTTCCACCAGCCCCTGTGGGGCCTGGGCGTAACGACCAGCACGCGCGCGGGCGCGGCGAGGATGGCGTAGAAATTACGCCGGTTGCCCGGCTGCGGCACCAGCGCGAGGTCGTAGCGCCTGAACAGCGCCTTGAACAGGCTCCAGTATTCCGCCGGTTTCGGCCTTTTGGACGTCAGGATCACCCGGTCGACGTCGGGGTTGCCTTCGAGAAGCGGCGCGGTGTGGGTGTAAGTCAGAACGTCGAGCTTTGCGTCGGGATAAGCCTGCCGGAGCGAGCGGATGAGGGGCGTGGTGAGGACAAGGTCTCCCAGGTAGCGCATGGAGATCACCAGAATGCGCCTTGGCGGTTTCTTCAGGGAATGGGGTTTGATCATGGAAGCGGCGGCCTGGGTCCCTTCAGATTGAGCGGTACTCACGCCGAAGGGCGCGTTTTTTTCACCCTAGCAAACTCGTGGCCCGTTGTCCATGCCGCCCGGCTTCACCCTGGCCTCGCCGGGGGCTTCATGGGCAGCCGCACGGAAAACGTCGCGCCCGCTCCCGGCTCGCTGTCCACCTGCACGCTGCCACCGTGCAGTTGAACGAGCCCCTTCACGATATTGAGCCCCAGCCCGATAGCGTCCTCGCCGCCGGTGGGTTTCGCGCCCAGGGTCTCAAATTCGCCGAACAGCAATTTCTGATTCTCGCGCGATATGCCCGGCCCCTCGTCCTTGACCGAGAATACCGCCGTGGTGCCCTCGGCCGAAAGCGCCAGTTCGATGGAACTGCCCGGCGGAGAATACTTGACGGCGTTGCTGATCAGGTTGTCGATGACCTGCTCGATGCGGGTTTTGTCGAATTTGAACCGTGGAACGTCTTTAAGCCTTGTCAGAAAACGGATGTCTTTGTTGCGCGCCGCCAATTCGCAAAGATCGATTCTTTCGCGCACAACGGCGGCGAGGTCGTGGGTTTCCCGTTGCAGGGTGAGCTTACCCTGCTCGATCTTCTGAAAATCCACCAGATGGTTGATGAGCTTGCCCATGTACTCGCCCGCCTTGTGAATTCGTTTGACCATGTCTAGCTGTTTTTCGCTCAGGTTTTCGTTCCTGTTCGAATCCAGCAGAAATCGGGTGAAGCCGGAGATGGCGAACAGCGGGTTGCGCAGGTCGTGGGCGACCATGGCCATGATCTTGTCCTTGAAGCGGTTCAGCCTGTTCAGCTGGCCGTTGGATCGAACGAGTTCTCCCAGCAGCCGGGCGTTTTCCTTCTCCTGCTTTTTCCTGGCCGTGATGTCGCGTTCCGTGGTGGCGATGGCGACGGGTTTCCCCGCGTCGTCCTTGAGCACCGTCTGCGTCAGCCAGACATCCAGAATGCGCTTGTCGCGGGTGAGCCTCTGGGTTTCGTACGAGGCGAGGGCGCGCCCCGAATGCAATTTTTTCAGCCGCCCAGCCTGCTCCCGGCGCTTGCCGGCCGGGATGAGTTCGGCGATGTTCATGCCAATCGCCTCGGACGCCGAATAGCCGTACATTTGCTCCGCGCCCCGGTTCCACGACGTGATGGTTCCATCCAGCTCCTGCATGGTGATCGCGTCGTAGGCGTCGTGAATCACCGTCGCCAGCCGCTTAAGATCCATCGACGCCTCGCGGCAGCGGCTTTCCGATTGCCTGAGCGATTCGATCCGCTGTTTAAGGGTGGCGATTTCAGCGAGCAGATCGGCGCTCGGGCGCTTCGCTTTTGGTCCGGTGAGAGTTGAATTTTTATTCCGCAGCGCATTTGTTTCCATGGCTGGAATCCGTAGAGATGAAAAGATTTTACCGCGCCAGGGGGATACATCCCGCCGGGCTGAACCCCGGCCCCGTTTGAACGCGGTGCGTTTGGGGGGGGGGCGGCTCCCCCTTTAAAGGGAGCCGCTTCTTCAGCCGACTGGCAGAGGGTACCCCCGCAGCTCCGATGCGCCTCAGGCAGAGCCGTCCCGGTCTTTCGCGTAATCGTAGGTCTCGGTTTCGCGAATGAAGTTGAAGTCAGCCGGCGCGCCGGTCATGTCGCTCTTGCTCATCGTCTCGCGGGCGGATTTGTTGTCCTGGCCGGGTTTAACGCCCATGAAGCCGTGGGATTCGGTGGGGGTGTCGCCCCGTTTATCGAGGATGCCGCTCCAGACGGCGTGACGGTCGAGAGCGCTCGGGGTGGGTTCGTCGGCTAAGGCGCTGCCGGAGAAAACGGCGCAGGTGAACATCGCGATCGGGATAATCATCAGTTTCTTCATGATAAACCTCCATAAGAAAAATGTTGATCATCGGCCGGTGTTCGGTCACTCACTTGTATCAGGCAACAAGGTGCCCGCTTTGCCGGCCACTCCCTC
>QJWD01000308.1 GCA_003235465.1 Nitrospirota bacterium
TCAACCCTCAATCCAATATCGTCCTTGGCGCCTACTATCTTAACAAGCTGGTGCGCCGTTTCGGTGACCTGCAGCTGGCGCTCGAGGCATACAACCACGGCCCCTCGAAGCTTGACAAAATTCTCAAGAAGGGCCTCCGGCCAACGGATTATTCAACGAGGGTGATCGACCGCTACAAGCAGTTCCGCTCCCTTCCCATTTGACGGGGATGGCAGCCGTGCCTGAATGGGCGATCCACGTGGAGCGCCCCAAGCGCCCACTTAGCCCCTTCCCGGGGTCATCCCCAAACCTTCGGTTCTCATGATGCGTTCAAAATGCAGGTTGCAACCCATGCTGAGGCCCGGGCAGGTTTCGCCGCTAAAGGCGATGATCGGCTTTTTGGGATTCGCCCTTATTTCCGCGTGCACCAGCGTCGAGCTTGAAAGCGCCTTCAAGGGCGAGTTCCCCGCCGAGAAAAACAACACCGTCATCAGCAATTATTGCCAGACCTGCCACATCCATAAGGACTTCGACGGTGAAAGCCATGTCCTTCAGGTGCGCGAAACCTACAGCACCGCGCATTTTCGCCAGGCCTCGGAGTGCCGCACCTGCCATTATCTGGAGAAGGAGTGGGTGCACAATAATTACCAGCGCAAAACCCGGATGCCCACGCGCTTAAAGCCCGATGCGTAGACGGATGTCGGCGATGCGCGGGCGGCAGTCATTTTCCCCAGTGGGCGGCGGGGCGGCCGTTAAGGCCGAACCGTCAGGGGATCGATAGGAGGGGGAGCGGACATTGCGCAAGCTGCCTGTCGCGTTGTTACTGCTGGCCGCCGTCACCTTCGGTCATGTGGACGGAGCCTCCGGATTTTCCTTTGGCGGCATCCAGGTCAGGAGCGGTTTCGGCGATCGTTTCGACGCCGATATCGAGCTCTTCGTCGAGGGAGATGATGTCGAGGTGGCGGTGGGCGACGAGGCCGACTACACCCGTCTGGAGCTCGACCGCCGCGATATCATCGACCGGCTGAAGATCGTCTTCCCCCTCGAGGACAGGGAGGGGAAGAAGGTCATCCATGTGGTTTCCGACCAGCCACTTTTTTTCCCTTCGTTTTATCTGGTGGTGCGCGCCACCCATTATGGCGGCACCCTCCTTAAGCGCTACCTCATCACCGTCGACTTCAGGCAGAGCCTGGCGCTCAATGTTCAGGGAGCGGGCAAAGAGCCCCCCGCCGCCGATGAGCCGGTGGATTTGCTGGATGAGACCGCAAGCGGGCAGCGGGCCGAGGCCGGCGGGGCGAAAGCCGCCCGGGGCGGGGCCGGCCAAACCGATGAGTTCGTTCCCGGCCAGGCTTCCCAGGCCAGGCCGCCCGCTTCCCAGGTGGCGGCTCCGGTGATGCGGCGTCACCACGCCGGAGCGATCTGGGTGGCCCCGCGTGCTCCCGTCAGCGTCTGGTTTCCCCCCGAGAAGAACCGCGAGGTGGCCGAGGCCGATCCGGCTGTCGAACCCACCCCTGAAACTCCGCCGCCCGCCGAACCGGATACGCCGGCCGACGGCAAGCCGGCCGACGGCAGGGCGGGGGAGGAGGCGGCCTCGCCTGAAACGAACGTGAGTGAGAACGCGGAAAAGCCCGCCGCCACGAGCCCAAGTGGGGCCGAGCCGACCGTTCTCCTTGAAGAGGGGGAGAGCCTGTTCGATGTGGCCAAGCGGATTGCGCCCGATGGGGTGGATGCGGCCCGCGTGACGGTGGCGCTCTGGATGGACAACCAGGGCAAGTTCATCAATGGCAATATGAACTGGGTGCGCGAGGGCACGCGCCTCAATGTGGACAACCTCGAGAGGCGGCTCGCGGATCTCGATCTCGAGACAGCGCAAAAAACGCTCTGGAGCCAGTGGCAGGAATGGAAGCTGATCCGCAAAGCCCGGCTTTCGCCGGTGGCGGCCGAGGCCAACGAGGTGGTGGAGGAGAAGCCGCTTCCAGGCGAGGGCGTTGCCGGCAAGGAGGCCATGTTCGCCCTGGCTCGCACCTGGGCCGGCACCTGGGAAGCGTCGGACCTTGCGGGGCACCTGGCGCTTATCGCCTCCGCTTCGCCCGACGGCGAGGGCACCGTGGCCAAGCTCCGGTCGCGCAAGGCGAGGCTGTTCAAGGACCACACGCACGTGCGCCTGGAAACCCTGCCCGCGGCGCTGGTGTTTCGCTCGGGGGGGGCCTGGCTGTCGTTCGACCAGGTGTTTTATTCGGAGCGGATAGAGAGTTTCGGCCGCAAGGATTTGCAGCTCGTCCTGGAAGGGGAGGACTGGAAGATCGCCGACGAAAAACTTGCGCTCAAACAGTACAAGGAGCTCGGGCAGGCGACGCAAGAAAAGGACGCCAAAAAAAGCCCCGCAACAAGGCGCTACCTCGACGCGCCTTATGCGGTTCACGCCTCGACGCATCTCGATTCGATCGCCGCGACCCGGGCGGTGAACGGGCTGAGGGAAAAAGGCTACGACGCCTATTCGGTGCCGGTTTCTCTTCCCGGTGGAGCCGTGCTCTACCGCGTTCACGTCGGCCGGTTCGCGGACTGGGAACTGGGCCAGGAATTCGCGGAGGAGTTGAGAACCCTCGATGCCGGCCGCGACGCCATTGTGATGAGCCTCCCCTACACCCTGGAGGCGGGCATTTTTTCCTCGGAGGGGCAGGCGGCGGAGCTCGTTAGAAGCCTCAGGCGGCAGGGATTTTCGGCGCTCCT
>QJWD01000127.1 GCA_003235465.1 Nitrospirota bacterium
GAACCGCGACCCGAAAGAACCGGTGGCGGATGACGACGACGAAGAACACCTGATCAACCCCTAGGCGGCCATGGCGATTCAAAACCTGAAATATTTCCTGGTGCGCATCGGCATCTCGTTCTTCCTGCTCGTGGTGCCGGGATTTTTCGCCCTCTACCTCATTCACGAAGTGGCCCTGCCCGGTGTCGAGTTCGACGACAACGCCGTGCAGTGGGGGCTGTTGTTCGTGTCGATCTTCTTCGGCTTCTTCGCCTACGGGCTGATCGGCGATCAGCAATTCCAGAACGCCTTCCATTCCCTGCGTGACATCGACGCTGACAGCGACCCGGAAAAGACCATCGACCGCTTCGAATCGCTGCTCGACCTGACCCGGTCGTCGTATTTCCTGTTCCGGTCGGGCCAGCGCCTGGCCGGGCTCGTCATTCGTAAATACGCCGACTACCTCCTGACCATCGGGCGGCAGGGCCCCGAGGCGCTCAAGATCTACCTCAAGGCGTTTTTGCAGAACCCGCGCCAGTCCAAATTCCGGCCGCCCCTGATCACCCTCTTGTCGCAAGGCGGCGACCTCACCGAGGAAGAGGTCGACCTTCTGCTCGTGATGCTGAAAGCGGAAAACTATCAGGACGAGGTCGTCCTGAATTACCTGGCCTCGCTGTTTCTCAAGCGGAAAAAACTGTCGAGCAAAACCGAGCCGCTGTTTCTCATCGCCCTGGAGGGCGGGCATAAGGAATCCGCCGGCATCGTCCGCTTCGTTCTGCCGGTGATGCTGCAACATGAACGGCGCGATCTGTACGCCATCCGCTTTTATCTGGCGGCGCTGCCCCACCAGCCCGAGGGCGAGGCGCGTGTCCGCGAGCTGCTCGCGCGGAGTTTCCTCGAAGGACACCGGCAGAGCATCGAACCCGAGATCCACGAACGCCTGAGCCGGGTGTTTTTCGCGCTCGAACCCGCCCGCCGCGAGGCCCTGGAAGAGGCGGTGCGGCAGGCGCAGGTTTCCGGCAAGCTGAGAAGCGTCAAGTGGCTGAACGCCGAGGACCGCCGCCAGCTCAGGCGCGTGATGGAGGGCCTGGGGCTCAGGCGCACGCTGGCGGGCGACCTGTGGCAGGGCATGAAGCGCCTTGGGGCGGCGGTGAGCGGGCTTTTAAAGCGGCTGGTTCTCGGCGCCATCGACGGGCTCGGCCTGTTTGGCCGCGCCTCGCTCGCCTTCAAGCTGATATTCCTCTTGGTGGTGTTCGCCGGGGTGTTGGGGCTCCTCAGCACCCGCGGCGTGAAGGAAGCGCCGCCCGAGCCAGCAAAGCCGCCGCCGGCCCCGGTGGCGGTGGCGCCGGTGAAGGGGAGCAAGGTTCATACCTTGCAGGTGGCGGCGTTCACCTCGTCCCGGCAGGCGGACCGGCTGGTGGCCGCCCTCGGCAAGCACGGCGTCGAGGGGGCGTACATCGTGAAATCCAAACGCGCTTCGGGCGGCGCGTGGTACAAGATCCGCGTCGGCAAATTCGACGACGCGGGGGAAGCGCGCAAGCTCGCCGACCGCCTGGTCGACGGCAAGCTCATCAAGAATTATTTCGTCATTTCCCTGCCCAGGGAAATACCCCGCCCCACAGCTAGCAAGGAGCCGCCCGGCCTGTGATCAGGCCGTTTTGACCGCCACCGCGGCCTTGACGATATCGAGGTACACGTTCTTTTCCGATTCGAGGGTGAAACCGGCCTTCACGACGTTGTTCATCGTGTCGCGGTCGAGGTGGGTTCCCTCCAGCCGCTCGGTGACGAGGGACATGAGGCGCAGGTTGAGCGCGTGGATTGGGTGCCTGCTCAAGACGTGCTCGAACAACAGCAGCCTGCCGCCGGGGCGAAGCACCCGGTAAACCTCTCTCAAGGCCGCGACGGGGTGGGCCACCGAACAGAACACGCACACGGCGACCGCGTGGTCGAAACTGTCGTCGGGGAAGGCGAGGCGCTCGGAATTCATCAGGCACAGGCGCATTTTGCCGGTGTAGGCGAAGGCGCGAGCGCGGGCGCGCTGGAGCATGGCGGGGGAGAGGTCGATGGCGACGACATCGAGGCCCGGAGGAAAATTCAGGGTCTCCATGCCGGTGCCGACGCCGACATGCAGCACCCGGCCGGAAAGCGCTTTGAAAAATTCACCCTGCAACGCTCCCCAGCGCCGCTGGTCGCCCTTGCGGTAAAAATCGAACCAGTTCGCCAGCCGGTCGTAGTGGGCGGTCATCTAGAGCGCCCTCCGGTAAGCCTGCGGTTTGCCCGGCCAATGTAGAGGGCGACCGCCAAGCCGGAGGCCGCGCCAATGAGAACCAGGAGCGGGAGGGGGAGGGCATTTTCCGCCATGGCCGCCGCCATGCCCAGCGGCATGGCCACGAGGCCGAGCGCCATCATCACCTGAAACGCGCCCAGAAACGGCGCGAACAGCACGGTGAAGAGCATGTTCATGGCCATGCCGAGGACGCCCCCGACCAGCATGGCAAGCGCCATCGGCATCGATGCGGGAATGATTTCGGCCACCGTAAATGCTATGATGGCCCCCGCGCCTGCCAGAAAAAGCGGGTCGATGATTTTGTAGTACATGGTCGCCTTGCCCCTTGTCCTAATTGCCGCCCGGTTCAAGGATGGCGATGGCCGACGGATTTGTCAAATCATTTGAAGGGGCGTGGCGGGCCCGCCGAACGCCTCCTGGAGAACGCGCATGCCGCACAT
>QJWD01000375.1 GCA_003235465.1 Nitrospirota bacterium
CACACAGGCGTCATCGGCGTGGTGCTGGCGTTCTAGCGGGCGTGGGCCGGAAAGAGGGGCCAGGGTATTTCCTGGAATGGAAAACGCTTATTCATTCAGAAAGGAATCATCCATGTCTTTATTTCGATGGGAAAGCCGGACGCGTTGGGGCGGTTTAACCGTGGCGGCCATGGCCGCATCCCTTATCGGGGCGATGAGCGGGATAGCCAGCGCGGAGCTGCCTGGTGGGGCGGACGAGCCCAGCGTCGTTCAGGCGTCGCACCGCGGCGAGGAGCACGAGGAACTGATCTTGGAAGGGGCGTCGGGGGCCTGCCCGCAGGCGCGCAAAACTCCCGAGGCGCCGCAGGAGTTCCTGCTAATGAAGAATCCGTTGGCGGAAACCGAGGAAAACATTCAGGCGGGGGAGACCTTGTTCAAGGTGGACGCCCGCCCCACGCCATGCCTGGTGTGTCACGGTTTTCAGGGCAACGGCATGGGCATCATTCACGAGCAGCTTAAGCCCAAACCACGAAATTTCACCTGTTACTACACGATGAGCGGGCTTCCCGACGGCCAGCTTTTCTGGATCATAAAGAACGGCTCGCCGGGAACGCGCATGCCGGCGTTTGGTGTGCTCAGCGACGAACAGGTGTGGCAGCTCATTCTTTATATCAGGCAATTTGCCAAATAAGTCCTAATTCCCCAAGAGAAGACCATGGCCATGCAAAATCATCTTCTGAACACCCGCCTGCTGGGGCCGGTGCTGGCCGCCGGAATTTTTGCCGCCGCGATCGCCGGCGACGCCTTCGCGGGACCGGGAATGTATCACGGCCTGCGTCACCGCCTGCATTCGCACGACCTGCACCACGGTGAGGGCTTCATGGGCAGCGGGGTCTGTCCACAGACCCGCGCCACCGCCCAGGCCCCGGACGATATCCGCCGGTTGAACAACCCCCTGGAGCCAACGCCGGAAAACCTGACCGCGGGCGCGGCCCTGTTCGCCACCGACGTGCAACCCACCGCCTGCAAAGTGTGCCATGGTGTCACGGGCAATGGCCTTGGCATGATGGCACCCGGCCTTAACCCGCCACCACGCAATTTCACCTGCAAGGAAACCATGGGCGAAATTCCCGATGGCCAGTTGTTCTGGATCATCAAGAACGGTTCGCCGGGCACCGGCATGCCGCCTTACGGAGGGCTTTCCGACCTTCAGGTCTGGCAGATCATCCTGCACCTGCGTCAATTCGCACAGTGAGCCGGGGGGCGGCCGATGCGGGCGGTGAGGCGGGCCGCGGCGTTGGCGCTGGCGCTTTTCATCGCCGCCGCCGGTGATGCCGTCCCTGGCAAAAATCCATACGGCGGGGCGCAGATCGCCCGCGGCATCTGCCCGGAAGCACGCAAGACCGCCCGCGCGCCCGCGCGCGACCTGAAGCGTAAAAATCCCCTGCCTGCTACCCGTGAACACATCGAGAAGGGACGGCGGCTCTACGTCGAGGAAGCGCGGCCCACGCCGTGCCGCTTGTGCCACGGTGCATATGGCCGGGGCGATGGCCGGCTCTCGCAAGGCCTCGCCCCGCCACCGAGAAACTTCGCCTGCCGGGACACCATGCACAAGCTCGGGGACGGGCAGTGGTTCTGGATCATCAAGAACGGTTCGCCGGGCACCGGCATGCCGGCGCACAAGCGCACCTTGAAGGATGAGGACATCTGGCGGCTCATCCTCTACATCCGGCGATTCGCAATGCCGGAGAAGAACCTTTAGCGCAGGGTCAGCTTGCGGTACTTCGAGCGCCGGTTTTCCTCGCGACCGCCCAACTCCTGTTTTCTCTTCTCCTGATACGCCTCGAAGTTGCCTTCGAACCAGCGTACGCGGCTGTCGCCCTCGAACACGAGCAGGTGCGTGCAGATGCGGTCGAGAAAGAAGCGGTCGTGGCTGATCACCATCACGCAGCCGCTGAAATCGAGAATGGCATTTTCCAGGTTCCTGAGCGTCGTCACGTCGAGATCGTTGGTCGGTTCGTCGAGCAGGAGAACGTTGCCGCCGCGCCGAAGCAGCTTGGCGAGGTGCACACGGTTGCGCTCGCCGCCGGAGAGGTCTCCCACCCTTTTCTGCTGATCGGTACCCTTGAAATTGAAGCGGCCGACGTAGGAACGCGCGTTGACGGTTTTGCCGGCGATTTCGATCTGGTCCGTGCCGCCGGTGATCTCCTCGAACACGGTTTTTGCGCCGTCCAGGTCGTCGCGGCGCTGGTCCACGTAGGACAGGGCGACCGTCTTGCCCAGTCTAAGTTCGCCCGCATCGGGCTTCTCCTCGTCCACGATCATGCGGAACAGGGTGGTTTTCCCCGTGCCGTTGGGGCCGATGAGGCCGACGATGGCGCCGCGCGGTACGGTGAAGGAGAGGCCGTTGATCAGCGGATCGCCGCTGTAGCCCTTGACCAGATTCTCCGCTTCGATGACCTGTTCGCCGAGCGGTGGGCCGGGAGCAATCTGGATCTCCAGGGAGTTTTCCTTAATCTCGGTTTTGTGCGCCGCCAGCTTTTCGTACTCGCGCACCCGGCTCTTGTTGTGGGTGCGCCGGGCTCCAGGGCTGGAGCGCAGCCATTCGAGCTCGCTCCGAATCCTACGTTCGAGGCTGGAGGCGGATTTTTCCCGCTGCTTGAGGCGCGCGGCTTTCTGTTCCAGCCAGGAACTGTAGTTGCCTTCGAAGGGAATGCCGCGTCCGC
>QJWD01000394.1 GCA_003235465.1 Nitrospirota bacterium
CGATCCCGCCGCCCAGCCCCTTTTTCCCGCGCAGGGACAAGACGGCGAAACCGCCGCGATCGCCCAGCCGCTGCCGGTGCGCACGAACATCGAACTCGGCAGTGGCACGGTGAGCTACACGATCATCGACGAAAACCGTAAAATCCCTATCAACAGCGCCTCGCGCGAGGTGCTTGTCCGGGCGCTTCTCCGATCAGGAGTTGAAAATGAGGAGGATATCGATATCATTGCCGATTCGATTCTGGATTGGATCGACGCCGACGACAACCACCGCATCAACGGGACGGAAAACGATTATTACCTCAAGCTCAACCCGCCCACCCCGGCGAGGAACGGCCCCATCCAGGTCTTGGAAGAGTTGCTCCAGGTGCGCGGCATGACCCGGGAAATTTTTTACGGCGGCGGGCAAGTCCCCCAAGAGGGGCCCCCTCAGGAGGGATCGGAGGGCGGCGGATTCAGGCGGTTTTTTACCCTCTACAATGTCGGCCCGGTGAACCCCAACACTGCGGACGAGGGGGTCCTTTCACTGCTGTTCGACCCGGCGCAGATCGAGGAGATCATGGCGAACCGGGAGGAGTTCGGCTACCATAACGCCACCCTGTCGACGTTTTTCCGCATCGTGTCCACCGGCCGGGTGACCGGAAGCCCGACGCAGCACACCCTGGTGGCAGTGGTGCAAAAAACCGGCAGTGCCGATGAACCGGCCTTGATCACCCATTACTGGAATGACAACTGGATCGATTATGAAAACGATCTACATTGAGAAATCCCTCGGCATCGACATCCGCGAGAATTCGGTGGCGCTCGTCCTGCTCGGAAAATCGTTCCGTTCCATCGACATCCTGGGCGGCAAATTTTTCCGCATCCTGCCCCTCACCCCGGGAGACGAGAAAGCCGAAAAAGTCTTTCTCGAGCGAATGAATAAGGCGATGCTCGCCCTTGGAACCTGGCCGGACAACCAGACCGTCAGCCTGCCGAGAAGGCACTACACCCTGCTGTCCTTCGAGCTTCCGGCGCCGGATCAGAAATCGGCCCGGGCCATGGTGCCCTTCGAACTGGAGCGGCATTTTTTCTCGGGCCTGGAAAACCTTCTGCACGCCTGCCACATTCGCACGCTGGGCGAGAAGAAACAGCACGTCACCGCAGCGGCTCTCAAGAAGGAAACCGCCGATTATTACCTGGGCCTGCTGCGCCAGTTGAGCCTCAAACCATCGGCCCTCGACGTCTCCACCCTCGCCAATCTCAACCTGGTGACGGAAGCGGGCGACCGTCACCTCGGCCTCGTCGCCATCGCCGACCAGGGCCCCGAAGGCTTCGACGTGACGCTGGTCCGGCAGGGCCGGCTGGCGTTTTCGCACAACGTCACCCTGGACGACCCCGACATCCGCGAGGCATTTTTCAAGACCGACCTGCCGCAGGACGCAGGCGACACACTGGCGGCGGGGATGGCCGAAATCGTCATCGAGGAAATCCAAAAGGCGCTGGCCTCGTGCCGCACGCTAGACGACGCGGTGACGGTGGAACAGCTCCATCTTGCCGGCGCAGGCCCCTTCGCACCCGCGCTGGCGGGCCATCTGGAAAAACGCAGCGAAGTGCCGACGACGCGGGTAACACTGCCCCGCGGCACCCGGCCGGTTCCCGGAAAAAAATTCGCCGTCTCGTTCATGGGCTCCGCGCTGGGGCTTGCCATGCGCGGGTTAAGAAACTGTGCGGTCGATATCAACCTGCTGCCGCCGGCACTCAGCCCAAAGCGCAGGAAAGCCAACCTGAAAACCACCCTCGGGCTGGCCGCCGCCGCCGTTCTGCTCGCCGCCGCAGGCGTGCTCGGCCAGTGGATCCAGAAAACCCGCACCCTCGACCACCTCGACGAACAATTGCGCGAGATCAAAGCGCAGGCCGGCGCGCTCGAGAAAATCGACCTCGAATACGAAACCCTGAGGGAAAACTTCGGCCGCCTTGCCACCATCGACCAGGCGCACCCTCTCAAGCTACCCGTCCTGCAGGAGCTCAGCCGCACGCTGCCCAAGGACACCTGGCTCACCAACATCGACATCAAAAAAGACACGCTGGAGATCAAGGGCTACTCGGCCGTCGCCTCGAAGCTCGTGCCGCTGCTTGAAAATTCGCCGCACTTCAAGGAGACGGGATTTGTCGGAACTATCATCAACGACCGTGGCAAAGAGAAATTCACCATTCGCACGCGCATCAAGGAGCGGCCATGATCGACAAGCTATCCGAGCGCGACAAGCGATTCCTCATGGTCGGCGCCGCCGCAGTCATCATTTACGTGTTCATTCAATTCGTGTTTAAGCCCTTCACAACGAGCCAGGCACGGCTCGACGGCAACATCGAAAGCAAAATCGAATTCATTAAAAAATATTATGAGATTTTGAACCAGAAACCCTATTATGATGCCAAATCCGGAACCAACAAGGCGATTGCCACCCGGCTTGGCGAACGCTTCCTGGATGAGAAGCAGGCCGGGCTGGCCGCCGCCAGCCTGCAGAAGATAATCGAGGAACTGGCCCGGCAGGCCGGGGTGAACATCGACCGGGCCCGCATCGAAAAGACCAAACCCCTCGGAGGCCTGCTGGCGGTGCCGGTGGAAATCACCATCCGCTCCGATCTCAAGAGCCTGTCGCAATTGCTGCACCGCATTGAGAATCACAAAAAATTTCTGGTGGTAGAGAATTTGGTA
>QJWD01000250.1 GCA_003235465.1 Nitrospirota bacterium
CGATCGTCGCCTGTTCCGCCTCGCATTCGGAGATGGTGGATTCCCGCACCCGCTGGGTCAGCCCCGAGGCGCCGTGATGGGTGGTGTTCCACTCATCCATCCGGTTCAAAATTTCGTTGCTCTGGTGGATGGCCAGGCAGGGGCCCTCGGCGAGGATGTTCAGCTGCCCGTCTGTGACCAGGGTGGCGATTTCGATGATGACCTCGCAGTCGGGGTCCAGGCCGGTCATTTCCAGGTCCATCCACACCAGGTTGTCCGATGATTTTTTCTTCACGTGCCTCCATTTTCCAAGCCCCCGCCTGCCGGAAACCCCGGTCCCCGTTCCTGGGCGGCTTCATTTATTTTTTTCGAGTATCTTTTTAAAGGCGTCGCTGTTCATGAGCGTCTTGATTTTAGGGTCCTCGCGCACCCGCTTGAGGTCCCCCCTTTCAATGGCCCCAAGCAACTCCTTGTCCTTGAGAATCTCCTGCATGGAGGGGTCGTTCTTGAGCTCCTCGATCCACCCGAGGGTTTCCGGGTCGTCCAGCATTTGTTCCTGAAGCGCCTGAATCTTTAGCCTCTCCTCCTCGTGCCGGTCCCCGGTCTTTGGGTCATGGTCGGCCGGGTTTTCCGCCGCGCGAAGGGCGGGGGCGGCCAGGCCGGGCGCGCCGAACGGACCCGCGAGGGAAATGAAAAAGATCAGGCTCCATGTGGCGGCGGCAACACCCGCTTTGCCCCCGAAATTGGGATTGACCATGGCCAAACGCTGGATTTTCTTTGAACTGCCCGTAACTAAACGGTTTATTGGAAAAATTTTAACCTACTTTGGGAAAAATGCGAAATTTATTCCCCCGCGATATGAGGAGAGGGGTGTCCATGGCGGGGCTCGTGGCCGCTCGCGAAAGGTTGGAACGATGGACGGGAACAAAACCCGGGCTTCACCGGCGGCCGGGCGAAGACGAAGCGCCTGCGATAATTAAAAGGGGCTTAAAAAAAGGAGCGGGGGAAGGGCGGCCTTGGTACCGACCCATTCCCCCAGAGAAGGAGGAGAAAAGTAATATAGCCATTATATGTTTTGAATATTAAACAATCATTAATTTTAAATTAAAATTTTTTAATGTTTTCCGGAGGGCCATTTGCTCACTGCGGGCCGTCGCCGCTAAACACGGTTTTTTCGTAGGTTTCACGAACCAGGCTCAGGTTATTTTTAAGCCAGAGGTCGGCGAAGTTTTTCGGGTATTTGGCGAAGTCTTTGATTTGCTGGATCATGATCCGGGAATCCTGGTACCACTGAATATTGCGTTTCTTTTTGAAGACGACCTTGGCCTCTTCCAGGGTTGTGATCGCGGCTTTCCGGTCGCCCTCGGCGAACTGGTTGAGCGCGAGGCCGACGTAGCCAAGGCCCTCGTCGGGCCTGATCTTCACGGTTTGCTTAAAGGCGGCGCTGGCGGCCTGGTGATCCCCGGTTCGGCTCAGGCTGTTGGCGAGGTGAAACTGGGCGTCGTAATCGCCGGGGGCGAGGGTGGCGGCGGCCTTCGCCGCGTCGACGGCGAGGCCGAGTTCCGCGATCTTCATGTAGGCGGAGGACAGCTTGAGGTGCGAGAAGAGAAGGAGAGCGGGCTCCGGCCCGGAGTCGATGATGCTTTTCCACTCCGCCGCCGCGTCCTCGTGAAAGCCGTCGCTGTCGAGCTTGAGCGCCTTGTCCAGGCTGGCGGCGCCCGCGGGGCCGGCGAGAAGGAAGATGGCGAGGGCGGCCGCCGGCAGAAGGCGGCTCCCTCGAAATACAGCGGCGCGGGCGCGCCCGAAAAATGTTGCGGCCTGTTTCACTTGGGCACCTCCATGGTCTCGTCCAGCAGGTTGGGGCTGGCGTTAAGCAAACTGTCGAGCGCCGCCCTCAGCGTTTTGGTGAACTGGCCTTGTTTTTCGATGAACGTTTCCACGTCTTCCGGTCGGATGTAAAAAATATTGGACGCGGTGCCCTGGCTGGAATGGAGCACGGCGCGCTGGATCTCCAGATTGTACTCCGAGAACACCCTCGTCTCCACCATGAAGGTGCCGAACAGGTCGTGAGTGGAGAGCTTGATGGCGCGCCCGATGAGGCTGACCTTGAGCTTAACCTCCTTGTGCTCCACCTGCTTGCTGGGGATGATGAGGGTGCGGCCGCGGAACACCTCGGCCGGCGGCTTGCCGTCGACGAAAATGCGCTCGAGATCGTCCAGGATCTGCTTTTGCACGAAGAAAAAAATGGAATGTTCGATGGGCCGGCCGGAGGAGTCGAGAACGCGGAACACGTCGAAGGCATTGTCCTTCCAGGTCTGAATGTTCGCCTCGATGATGTTCAGGCGGTTGTAGGCGAGGGCGGTGGAGATGCGGAACAGTAGGCCGCGCGTGTCCCTCGCGCAGACGATGAGCTCCGAGGGGTTGTCCGGCTTGAACAGGAGTTCCGCCGCGAACCGGTTGGAGGAGCGCGCGAATTCGGAGTACACCTCGAGCTGCGCCTGCATGTCGTGGGGCAGGCGCACCATCTGCATGAATTCCCGCTGCACCGAGCTCGGCACCCGGGTGCGCTTTTTATGATAGAGCGTGTACTGGTAAAACAGTTTGAGCTGCTGGATCTGCGAGGGGGACATTTTCATCTTGGTGCCGGCGCGGTCGGCGAAGGTGAGGAGCACGAGCATCTTCAGCCGTTCGCTGTCCTGGTCGACGAGGTCCCAC
>QJWD01000028.1 GCA_003235465.1 Nitrospirota bacterium
CTCGAGGCCCTCGACGAGGAGCTCGCCATCAAGATTCTCGCCGGCATGCGCAGCAAGGCCGCGGGCAAAATCCTGAGCCGGCTCGATGTGAAGACGGCGAAGAACATCAGCGAGAAGATGGCCGGCCAGAAGAGGACCGCCCCGCCGAAGAAGCCCAGCAAATAACCCCCGTCACGGTGCCCGGTTAGCCCCGGCCCGTTCTTTTTCGGCGCGGTCGCTTGCGCTCACCATGCCGAAGGAGATGATCATCTTGAGCCCTTCCTCCACCGTCATCTCCAGCACATCGAGGTTTTCCCTCGGCACCATCAGAAGGAAGCCGGTGGTGGGGTTGGGCGAGGTCGGCACGAAAACGTTCACCGAGCCGCCATCGGTGTGGCTGGCGATTTCCCCCTTCGTGTCGCAGCAAACGATGCCAAGCGTCTTCAAGGGCTCGCGCGGGTAGGTGATGAGAACCATTTTTTCAAACGTCGGCGTTTCAGACTGCGAAAGCGTGTCCACCACTTTCTTGATGCTGGTGTAGATGACGCGGACGAAGGGAATTTTGTGCAGGATGAGCTCGCCCGCCAGCACTACCTGCTTGCCGAAAAAGTTGGTGGCGAAAAGGCCTACCATAATGATGAACAAGAGCAGCAAGAGGAAACCCAGGCCGGGCACGTGGTAGGTTTCCATCCAGCGCATGTTCTCCTCGCCCAGGACGTTCAGGATGAGGGGCTCCATGGCCATGTCCACGCTGCGGATGACGAAGGAAAGAATGATGTAGGTGAGCGCCACCGGCACGGTGACGAGCAGACCGGCGAGGAGGTTTTTCTTTAGATCGGTCTTGAACTTGTGCATGGCCAGGCTCGCGGCCACGGGGGCCGGTTATTGATCGATGGACCTAAGGTGCCGCCGGACCTCGAGGACGAGGGCGGGGTGGCTCCTTTCACCCAATTGGACGAAACGGCGGTAATAGTGGCGCGCGGGCTGGCTTTCCCCGTGGCCCTCGTACAGGACGGCCAGGTTGTAGTTGGTGCCCGCGTGCTCCGGGTCGATGGCGAGCGCCTGGTTGAGCACCGCAAGCGCCTTCTTCGGCTCGTTCTGCTTGCGGTACGCGATGGCCAGGTTGTTCATCGCCTCGAGATTTTCCGGCCGGGCCTCGATGGCTTTTTCGTAATTGCGGATGGCGTTGTCGAGGTCCGCCTTTATATAGTACACCACACCGATATTATTGTAAGCCTTACTGTAGCCGGGGTCGAGATAAACCGCGCGCAGGAATTCCTCGATCGCCTCGTTGAGCTTCCCCTCCGCCTTGTACACCACGCCCATGTTGTTGTAGGCATCGGCGTTTTCGGGGTTAAGCTTCACCGCCGCCTGGTACTCGGCAAGCGCCCTCCCCCACTCGCCCGCCTGCTGAAAAAACACGCCCCGGTTGAAATGATAGACGCTGCTCTCGAACACCGGTTTCTCGCCGGTGGCGGGCGTTTCAGACAAGGTCAGGTTGAACGCCCCGTCTCCCGGCTCCGCCAGCTTGGGCCGGGCGGGCTTGGCCGGCTCTGGCGCGGCTTGCTGGCCCTGGGGCATCTTCGCCACCGGCTCCGGCTTTGCCGGTTTAGGCAATGCGGTCGCGGGCTCGCCGCTGATTGCGCTTTCCTCTTTCGCCAGAGGCGGGGCGGCGGGCGCTGTGGAAGGCGCGCTTGCCTCAGGCTTGAGCGGCCTGGGCCTAGCCAGGGCGATGTTCAGCTCGCCTGCGGCGGGCTCTCGTTCTGTCAGCGTGATTTCTTGTTGAAGCGCGGCGGGCGGCGGCAGGGCGGCGGCTTTTTTGGGCTCGGCGGCAGGTGGAAGCGGCGGCGACGGCGGCTGCAAAACCATGGGCTTCGTGGCCGTGGGCTTTTTGGCCACGGGCCTGGCGGCGGGTTTCTCCTCGGCATTTGCCAGCGGCTGTTCTATCACGGCTGACTCCGAAGCGGGGCTTGGTTTTTCCGCCCGGGCTGCCGGGGTCGGTTGGTCTTGACTTTTTTGGGCCGGCTGCACCGCGACCGGTGCGGGCTTCGCCGCCGGTTCACCGGGATCTTTCGCCGTCGGCCGTGGGAGCGGTTTCGCCTTCTCGGGTTTTTTCGCCACCGGTTTTAGCGGTTTCACCGGCTTTGGCTCTTTCTCAACCTGGCCGGGCGAAGCCTGCCCGCCTGGCGGGCGCGGGCCGGCCACTTCGGTCACCGGCTCCCCGATGGGGCTTTCCTTCACTTCCAGAACGCCCCGCACCAGCCGCTCCTCGACAGGCGCGGGTCTGACTGGCGGCGCGGGTTCTTCAGCGGGTTTAATCAGCGTCACCGGCGGCGGTTCGGCCGCCGCCCTCGCCTCTTCGACGGGCGCGGGTTTTTCCACCAGGCCGGCGTCCTTGCTGCTCGCGGCGAGGTAGAGCAACGCGCCGAAGAGGGAACACGGAAGGAGAATGAGCAGGATAAAACGGCCGACGCGGGCGGCGGGCGAACCTCGCTCGGGGCCGCCCAGCAGGGAAGCGCCCCGGCGCGTGCCGCCGAGGGCCGCCTTTTTATCCCGGGCCGCCCTCTTCAGGCTGTCGGCGATGAGGCTCAAAACCGGTCTCAATCCGAGGAGGTGAACGACAGGAGGATCGGATGCCGACCTGAATACCGAAGGGCGTTCAGGTGAATCCTCGCGGGCATGACCTTGTCATAAGGGCCCACATAAACAA
>QJWD01000194.1 GCA_003235465.1 Nitrospirota bacterium
GAAAAGAACCGTGCCGATGCGGTGCGCGGGCGATTTGAGCTTTTCCAGGGTTTCTTCCAGCAGCTTGATTTTAAGAGCGTACTGCTGGGCGGTCTGCTCGGCCTGCAAGAGGGCGTCGCGCAGGCCGAAGATTTTCTCCTGCACCTCGGGCCTGTCGGCGGTGGCTTCCAAGGCCTGCTCGATCAAATCAAGTAAATGCGCCTGGTCTCCCATTAGGAGCCTCGAGTGAGTGCCTGGCCTAAAATAGCTTGTCCGCCCCGGAAGCCCGGCCGGAATTGCCCTCAAGGCCTTGTTTAGCCTTTATTTAACCGTTGGAACGAATTACCATATAAGCCTAAATAAAATTTACCGTCAAGTCAATTCACCGCCCGGGCGAAGCGCGGAACAGCGGGCCTTTAAACCGGCTTTTCCCCGCGCCCGCCCCGTCAAACCGGGCTAAGCGGTGAAAATAAAAGCGGTTGTAAGACATCAAGCAAACATGATAAAAAACAGCTTGCTTATAATGTTACAGCGCAGGGTTCGTTCCCACCTTAAGCAGAACTGACGACGTTCTCCATTTCCTTAAATAGAAAGCATGGCCGCCGTTCGCAACAAGCCTGTCATTGAGAAGTGCATCATCAGCTTCAGCCACGACCGGCATCCCTCGCGGCAGGAGGCGGACCGGCTGGCGCTCGCCAAGGCGCGGAGGGAGATCGCCGAAGGCAAGCAGGGGATCAGCCACCTCATCCTGCGCGCCGCCGACGACGACATCGACCGGCTGAAATTCCTCTTTCTCATCGATGGCATACCGCTCATGTGTTATTCCATCGGCAACCTCCTGCTCTCAAGCTTGAAGGAGATTGTCGTCGTCGGCTCACTCGAGGTGAAGCGCGTGCTCGACCGGTTCATCGGCCTGGTCGGGGCGGGGGACAAAACCCTGCGCTTCGTCGAGGAAGACGCCGATAACCCCAGCCTCCTGAACACGCTGGAGCGCGGCCGCGAACACCTTTCGCTCGAGGAGAACGAACTGGTGCTGTTCCAGCCCGGCGATCTGCCGTTTCTCTACGATCTCGAAAAGGTGCTTAAAGATGAAAGGATCAAAAACCACAACCTGATCCTGTGGCTGAATTCCAGGCAGGCCATGTTTCCGAATCACGTGGAAGAGCCGGAAAGCGAATTCGTCAGGCGCAATTACCATTACCGCGCGCTGTACGATCACGCGACCAGGGTGCACGACATCAAGGAGCCGAACGTCTACCCCCTCAACCTGCAGGCGCTCGACCCCGGAATCATGGAATCGCTGCACCTTAAAAGGAAGGACGGCCGCATCCTGATGGCCGGCGTCGGCAAGGCCCTGGGCGCGCCCTTCAAGCTCATCCGCCTGTTGCCGCACATCGTTTACCACCTGAGGCATTTCAAGGCCGACCTCCACCGCCTGCGCCCGGGCGACCGTTACCAGTTCGGCGCTCACGAGCGGACTTTTCACAAGGGCGTGTCCATTCTGCTCGACACCGCCTTCACCACCCGCCTGCACGACGACCCCGCTTTCGTTTCCGATGTCGACGCGCTGGAAGACTGGGAGGATTTCGAAGCCCTCGCCTGCCACGCCCGCAAACAGGAGGGCGAGCGCCAGCTTGCCGCCATCCACCCGATGGGGCGGGAGCTCATGCGCTTTCGCGAGCAGGCGATGCCGGCGCTCAAGGAGGAGCTGGCCATGTACCGCGACTTCCCCGCCTACATGAACGCCCTGTACCGTTCCCTGGAGATGGGCCACGAGCCCTTCGACGCCGCCGGCGGGTACGTCCCCAGCCACCCCGGCAGCCAGGACGTGAAGAACGCCTACCGCTGGTACAAGGCGAAATGCGGGCAATTTGAAGGCGGCGGCGGGCCGGCCCGGGGTGCCCGGTGAGGCGCCCCTCAAGGGGCCCGGCGGGGCTTGAACTCCCGCCGCATAAAGATTAGAGTAGAGAGGGCAGCAAAACCGAGCGTGAGGAAGACCACCATGTCCATCAAGGGGTTCGCCCGCTGGTTCAAGAGCAAGTGGGACGACGGCCAGGACGAGTACGACATCAGGGGCGATAGCCTGCTTGGGCGCACTCGCCTGAAGCGGTTTCTGCTGATTTCCCTGGCGATCCACATCGCGGTGATCATCGTCCAGGGGTTCGCGCCGGTGAAGCCCGTGGCCACCAAGCCGCCGAAGCCCATCCGGGTAAAATACGTCGAGGCGAAGAAGCCCGACGCCGCCTCCCGCGGCACCCTGGTCGACGTTCCCGAACCGAAGAAAACAGAAACCCCCCGCACCTCCGACCTGTTGTCGAGCTTCGACAGCCGCGCCCATTCGAACGTGAATAAAAAACGCGGCAAGGAGTACCGCCGCCACAAGACCACGGTTCCGAAATCCGGCGGGCAGGCGGGCGAGGCCCGGCAAACCCGGCCAAAAACCCCGAAAACCGCGAAGAAGCCGGAGGCGGCCCCGTCGAAGGACAAAAGCGCCATCGCCCTGCCGGTAAGCGAACAGGGCACCCTGCCGGTCAGGGACAGCAAGCAAGCCGAAAAAAGCGAGGCCGAGGAAACCAGCCGGGGAAAAGGCGGGGCGCTCGCCCTCCTCGACGGTTTCGATGCCGACAAGTACGCCTCCATCGATACGAAATCGGAAAACATGGAGGAATCCGACGATGACGAAGCGGTTTCCCTGGACACCACC
>QJWD01000360.1 GCA_003235465.1 Nitrospirota bacterium
GACCTGGTGGCGCGGGAACTTTTGCCCGCGGCGCGGGAGGGGCTGTTGCGCATGCGCATCGATAAAGAAGACATCGACTATTACCTCGATGAGGTGATCGGCCGGCGGGTGCTGTGCGGAAAGAACGGCGCGCGCTGGCAGAGGGATTTCATCGCCCGGCACGGGCCGGATTTCCGCCGCCTCACCGAAGCCTACTACGAAAATCAGCGGCGCAATCTGCCGGTGTGCCTATGGGAGGTTCCTCAGTGAAGGTCCATGTTTTCGACCGTGTGCCCGACGGGTTTCTGGACGCCGGGTTTCGGGATGTGAGCCGCGTCTTGCCCGGGCCGTCGCTCATCAGGCTCAAGGGCAGGGCCGAGCCGCCGCTGCTCATCGCAACGCTTTTGCACGGCAACGAGCCGACGGGCCTGATGGCGGTGCAGAAGCTCCTGCGCTGGCACCGCGACAACGGCGAGGAACTGGCGCGCAGCCTGTTCATTTTTATCGGCAACCCGCGGGCGGCGGCAGAAAACGTGCGCCGCCTCGACGAGCAGGAGGATTTCAACCGCATCTGGGACGGTGGCGGCCAGCCGGAGCATTCCATGGCGATGGAGGTTATGCGGCTGGCCGGGGAGCGCGGCCTGTTCGCCAGCATCGACATCCACAACACCTCCGGTGAAAACCCGCATTACGGCTGCTTCAACATCATCGATCCCGCGTGCATCCAGCTTGCGAGGCTGTTCAGCGCCAAGCTGATCTACTTCACGCGGCCCTCGGGGGTGTTTTCCAGCGCGTTTGCCCGGCACTGCCCCTCCATCACCATCGAAAGCGGCAAGCCGGAAGACCCGTACGGCCTGCCGCATGTGTTCGATTACCTTCGCCAGGTTCTGGCTCTCGACGCGGTTCCACGGGCGGGGGGAGAGGAGGGGCTCGAGGTGTTTCACAGCATCGCGCGGGTGCTGGTTCCCCGGCAAAGCCGGATCGCCTTCAGCCAGAGGCAGAACGGTTATGATTTTTGTTTCATCGATCACATCGATAAGAAGAACTTTTCCGAACTGCCCGCGAACACCCTGATCGGATGGCGGCTGAACCCCGGCTTCGGGCTCTCGGTCATCGACGAAAACGGGCGCGATGTGGCGGCGGAATTCATTTCGTACGAGGGGGAGGAGATGCGGCTAAAACGCGCGGTGGTGCCCTCGATGTTCACCGAGGACGTGAACATCGTTCACCAGGATTGCCTGGGCTACCTCATGGAGCGCTACGCCCTGCCGGAGTTCAGCTAGCCGCCAGACGGCTCCTCACCCGCTTCTGGCGAGGGCGACGACCAGGATGAAGATGAGGGTGATGCACACGAACAGCCCCCAGTCGGTTTGCCCGAACGCAAGGACTTTTTCCATAATCCCGTCAATATCCATTTCAAGCATTCCTTATTTTTATCGATGGGCGAATCGCACGGGGGCGCTTGGGTTGGCTTGGCAGGGCGGCCGCGCCCTGGTCGGGATTAATCACTGGGGTAAATCGAAATCTTCCGTGCGGAAGTCGTATTTCTGGTAATAGCGGCGAAGCTCCCGCCTGGCCTCGGCGACGCCTTTGGCATTCTTGGCGGCGGCGAACAGCTGCTCCGCCCGGTGCGTGTGGATGATGGCGCTGGCGCCATCGCCGACCTGGTCGTACAGCTCGCCCGCTTCAAAGTGGGCGTCGGCGTTGTCGGGGTCGGTTTTCAGAATGCCCTCCAGGCTCGCGATCTGTTTCCGGGTGGCTTCCTCGACGGCGTTCCTGCCGGTCCTAAGCCGCGTGATTTCCTTGTCGAACAATTGCCGGATGCTTGCGAGCAGCTTATTGTGCAACTCGTCTCCGAGTTCCTTCAGCTGCTCTTCGATGCGCCTTTCGTCGGGCGTGGGCGGCGCGTCCCCGGCGAAGGACCGAGCGGGGACGGAGACAAAAAACACGGCGATCATCAACAGGCTGATCAACACTCGCATCGGGCTACCTCAGCTAAATACAGAATCGGATCACGCCTTGAGAATATCGCAGTTCCAAAGACGGAAGCAAGGATCAAATTTGCCCCTACAGGCTCCATGCTGTCCATTGACGTCCAGCGGCGGTGGCGCTGTGACCCCCGTCACAGATTAATTTTGTGTGGTATGATTCACAGCCGGGGGTTGCCCCGGCGTTTTTCAATTCCGGACCACGATCAAGCCCTTTTTGCCTCCATCACGGACGGCGGGCCAGAGAACATTCATTCATCACCGAAGGAGCGAACCCATGAGCAGCGACGCAAAAATCCAGGCCATCATCGAAACCGATAAGGGAACCGTGAGGCTCAACCTGTTTGCCGACGAAGCCCCGTTCACCTGCGCCAGTTTCGCGAACCTGGCCCGGCGCGGTTATTATGACGGCCTCAAATTTCACCGGGTCATCCCCGATTTCATGATTCAGGGCGGCTGCCCGCAGGGCACGGGGACGGGCGGGCCGGGCTACACTTTCGATGATGAATTCTCCGCCTCGCTCAAGCACGACCGGCCGGGGATCCTTTCCATGGCCAACGCCGGGCCGGGCACCAACGGCAGCCAGTTTTTCATCACGCACGGCCCGACGCCGTGGCTCGACAACAAGCACTCGGTGTTCGGCGTGGTGCAGGCTGACAGCGATATGGATGTGGTGAACGCCATCACGCAGGGGAGCCGCATTCAAAGCGTCACCATCGAGGGGGATCTCGGCGCGTTGGCCGGCAAAACGCAGGCGAAGGTGGACGCCTGGAACCAGGTGCTCGACAAGCGATTTCCCGACCTGAAGCCCGCGTCCTGAGGCGGCTTTCGGTTAAAGGGTTTCGATGCCGAAGAACTCGAGGAAGGACACCGCCGCCCAGATGCCGATGCTGGCGAAGAAGCCGAGGGCGATGGCTGAGAAGATGAACAGGCCGATGAGCTTGAGAAACTTCACAATCTTCTTGTAGGGCATGGCGGTTTCTCCGGAGAACCCCGCGGTGCGGATCTCCGTCATTTTGTCTGAAATCTGAATGACCTCCCGCAGGGCGGATTCGGCGGTGGCGGGTTGATCCGTGCCCGCCGGCCGGGCGGCCATTGCCCGCCTGAGTGCGCCCGCCGTGCGGCGCGAAATCGTCCACGCGCCCTTGACGCCTTCCCAGGGCGTGTGTGGGTTTTTCAACAGCCTAAACGGGTGTTCTTTGGTCGCCTTCAGCCCCATTCGGAGTCGCCTCCCCAAGCCCCGCCCAAGGGGCCGCATCAGATTTACAATACCCTCAGATAATAGCCAATTTTATTCTTTTTTGCATGAGAATTCCGCAAGAAAATGAGCGGGTTTTTTGTCACGGGGGGCAGCTTTTCCGGGCCGATTCGCGCGCCGAATCGGGGGGAGAAACGGCACTATATGCACAGGAAAAGTTGATCTGGTTGTGGGGCCCGGTGATAAATGCGGAAGGAAAACCTGAAATGGTTGCAGAGGGATGAGGCCGGCTTTTGCCCTCGGCTTGGGGCTCGCCTGGAGCGAACCCCACCGGCGCTTAGCTCAGGTTGCCGCTGGAGTTGATGGTGTGGGTGGTGTCGCCCAGGGTGTGGCGGGCGGTGGCCTGGAAGGCCTCATGGGTGCCGTCGATGATGGTGAGTTCGATATCCGAGCGCTTTTTAAAGTTAAACGGCCGGTCGCTGACAATTTCCAGGGTGCATTCGCTGAGGGACGTGGTGCCGCCCTTGGCCCTGGCGGTGAAAATGTCTGCGCTCATGGCGGATTCGAAATCCATGCCGGCGGCGCTTCCCGAGCCCCCCGAATTGTTTATCTCAGAGGCCCAGAAGTGCTTGCACGCGTCATGCACCCCTTTCAGGCTGTTTTCGGCGAGATAATCAAAATAGACGTTCTTGAACGGGCTGGTCTTGGGATGCATGAGGATGCCGATGATGGCGAGAGCGATGAGGATGCCGATCAGCGTGCCGCCGCGGCAATTTTTCAGATATCGGAGAATTCCCGCCATGCCTTGCTCCTGTTGTTTGCCCGATGGGTGGTAACGACGAATGATCTCAATATCTATATTATAAACGATATTGTTCGCCGTGGAGCCCCGGCCGGCCATATTTTACGCAATTGTAATAAATAACACCTGATGTGGCCAACCTGGTCATGAAGGTGAATATTTATGCAAAATTAACTATAAATATGATAGTATTTAAGAAGGTGGGTTCCGGATTTTTGCCGCGCCATTAGCCAATGTGTTTGACTTTAAGGCGGTTCCCGGGACGGCCGGTGGGTTAGGGAATATTTTCATTAGGAGCTCCATGAACGCGTATTCTATGAACAAAAGCCTGAAGTACAACCAGGAGCAGCGGCGGGAATACCTCAATATGACCGACCGGATCGGCATGAACTGGATGAAGGTCTTCGAGGGCCAGGCCGAATTTTATTCCGCCGATTACTGGGATCTGTTGACGGGCATCTGGCGCGCCGGCGGCCCGGTGCGCAAAACCGACGCGACGCGCCTGATGAAGGGCCTGAAAAGCGCGCAGACCGCCGGCAAATACGTCGACGCCGCCATCAAGTACCGTTTGCTTTTGGAAAGCGAAAATCCGAAGGACGCCCGCTCGCGGGTGGTGGAACTCTCGCCTGAAATGAAGTCAAAGCTGGATGAGTTTTTCGATCTGGCTGTCGCGGAGCTCAGGCGCTCGCACAAGTTCCTGCAATCGAAGGGGCCGCTTCCCGAAGAGCCTTGACCCCCGTTAGCGCCGGGCGCGGAAATAATCGAAGGTTTGTCTTAGGCCTTCTTCCAGCGACATCCTTGGGCGCCAGCCCAGGGCGCGCTCCAGCTTCCCGCCGTCGATCACGCTGCGCAATTGTTCCCCCAGGCGGCTCGGCCGGTACTCCCGCCTGATCCCGTTTCCCGCCAGGGCGATCAAAATCTCCGCCAGCCGGTTGATCGAGATCTCGCGTCCCGTTCCCACGTTGTAGGCGCCGGAGAGGTCGCTTTCCAGCATGGCCAGGTTGGCCTGGACAACGTCCTGCACCGCGATGAAATCCCGCGTTTGCTCGCCGTCGCCGAAGATGACCGGCGCCTCGCCGCGTTTAAGCAGGTCGCAGAAGATCGCCACCACCCCCGCTTCTCCCTCCGGGTCCTGTCTTGGGCCGTACACATTGCTGTAGCGAAGGGCAACGGTGGACAGGCCGAAGGTTTCCCTGTAATAGGTGAGGTAGTTCTCCACCGCCAGCTTGGACAGGCCGTAAGGGCTGGTGGGTTTGCTCTTGTGCGTTTCGTCGGCGGGGAAGCTGTCCTGTTCGCCGTAGATGGCGCCGCCGGTGGAAGCAAACAGGAAGCGGCTCACCTTGTGCTCGACGGCGAGCTGCAAAAGTTTCAGCGACCCCAGGATGTTCACCTCGGCGTCGCCGACCGGGTCGGCCACCGAGTGCGTGACCGAGATTTGCGCGGCCTGATGATTGACGGCGTCGAACTTCTCCCGCTCGAACACCGCCGCCACCGCGTCATCGAGGATGTCCAACTCGATGAACGCCGCCGTGTCGGGAACCCGTGAGCGCTGGCCGGTGCTCAGGTTGTCGAGCACCACCACGCGGTGGCCCTGCTCAAGGTAGGCGTCGACAATGTGTGAGCCGATGAAGCCGGCCCCGCCTGTGACCAGGATTTTCATTTATCGCTCCGGGGTGACGAAGGGGGTTTGAACCGGCCTGGGCGTTTGGCCGCGCAGGCCGCGCGAGGTTTGCATTATAACCGAAAACACCATCGCGGTCATCCGGAGAGGGCCGAGTTGTTCTTGATGAAGGCGCGGTAGGGCAGGGTGCCCACCGCCTGGAACGTGAAGCAGTAAGTGCAGCCGAAAGTCAGGAGGGATGCGAAAAAGTAACCGTACCCGTAATAGGCAAACCCCGCCTTCAGCGTGACGAAGGTGAACGCGGTGTTTGAAACGAGAAACAGGATGTGCAGGATGAGGGCCGGTTTCCTAAAATCGAAGTAAAACAGGATGATGAACATGAACATCGTCATCACGTGGAAGAAAGCGCCCAGCACGCCGATGCGGAACATGCCGAGCAGCATGTAGTTGATATTGAGCAGGTTGAACAGCCTCGGCGCCATGACGATGGCCAGAAACGAAACGAAGCCCTGAAAGAAAATCAGCAGGCGGGCGTTGTCGAGCAGGTTCGCAGTGATCTCGCCCTGGTTGAACCTGATCTTGTCGTAGGGCGCGTGATTCTGGATATCCTTGTAGAACAGCATGTACTTTTCGTAGAAACTGGTCTCCACGTTGACGAAGAAAATAGCCATCGCCGGGATGATGGTGAGGAAGGCGAGGAACATCGCCGTCTCGTAATGCGGGTAGGAGACGAACCCGGCGAGCAGCTCCTCCGCTTCCGGCGCGAGCCACATGATCCATTTGTCGACCCAGATGGCGAGGTTGTAGAACAGGCCGCAGGCCGCGAGGTCCCAGTACTTTCTGAAATAGCCGATGAAGCCGAAGAACTGGGTGGCCGGGTAGGGGTTTTCCACCAAGACGCGCGCGATCAGCGAGAACAGGATGAAACCCAGGCCGATGTTGAAGCCCGTGAGCGCCCCGGGTACGGAATGGCTGTCACCCATGTTCACGCCGAGCACCACCCCGAGGGCCATGCCGAGGGCGAAATTCAGGCTGATGGTGGCGTAATCCTTGAGCGCGCTCAGAAACACGCTGACCAGCCAGATGCCGCTGATCAGGATATAATTGGCGGCGGCCGCCAGGCCGAGATCGAGCGGCAGGGTGAGGTAGCCCGTGTAAAAATACAGAACGAAGGGCAACTGCACAAGCAACAGGAAGCCGAGCGACCCGATGAGGATGCCGGGAATCTCGCGGATGTCGCGCTGGTACACCTTGTCGGAGATGTAGCGGGTGACGACAATGGTCAGCGGACCGGACAGCACCAGGGACAGGGAAAAATTGTAGATGATGACGAGGCGAAAACGCGACAGCTCGTCGGGCGACAAGAGCTGGCTGCCGAAGAGGACGATGCTGCCCAGGGAAAGAATGGTGAACAGCCACGGGCCCGCGGTGATGAGCGCCGAAAACAGATAGCCGCCGAACAGCCCCGAGAGGTTGCCCTGCTGAATGAGTCGCCTGAGACCGAAGCCGATGCCCGCCATATGGATTACACCCCCACCATGCGCTTGAGTTTAGAGCCCTTTTGGGCCTCTTCGTAAATTTCCCGGTACAGGGCCACCAGGTCGGCCTTATTGTAGTGCCTTTCCACCCGCTGCCGGCATGAGCGGCTTGCCCGCGTGTGCCATTCCCGGTCGGTGAGCAGGCGGTGGACCGCCTGGGCCGTCGCCTGCGGGCTCGAGAGCGGCGTGATTTCGCCGCCGGGGCCGAGCGCTTCCGACGCCTCTTCGTGGCCGAGCACCATCTCGCGGCAGGAGCCAACGTCGGTGGCCACCGTCGGGATGCCGAGGGCGGCCGCTTCCAGGATCACCAGGGGCTGCGCCTCGCTGACGCTGGTCAGCACGTTGACGTCGATTTTGCCCAGGTAGTCTTTCGGGTCCACGCGGCCAGTGAACAGGATGTTGCTTTCGAGGCCGAGGTGGTTCGTTAGGCTCTGGCATTCGTCGTAGTATTCGGGGTCCGCGTTTTTCGGGCCGATGACGTAGGCGAGCAGATCCGGGTGCGATTTGACCATGATCGCCACGGCGCGGATGTAGGTTTTCACGTCCTTGATCGGCACCACGCGGCCGATCAGCGCGATGGTCGGCATCGGGTTCTTTTCCCGCGGGATGCTTGCGAACAGGTCGACGTCGATGCCGTTGGGGATGATGCAGAACTTTTCCGGCGGCGCGCCGTCCACTTCCTGAAAGCGCTGGTTGCCCTTGTAGAGGGTGATGACCCGGTCCACCGCCTGGTAGCACACGCGGGAATAATTCTCGAAGGTGCGGATCCAGAAATCCTTGAGGTCGGATGCCTGCTTGTCGATGGTCAGACGCGACAAGGCGGGGCTCTTGACCCAGTCGGAGATGGAAATCTCGATGCGCCGCTCGTTGGTGTAGATGCCGTGTTCGGTGAGCAACGCCGCGCGGCCCGTCTCCAGCGACGCGCGCGCCGCGAGCAGGCCGGCATAACCGGTGGACACCGCGTGGTACACGCCGGCTTTCGGCAGCTCGGCAAGAAGCACCGAATACAGGCCCTCGAACAGGCCGCGCCAGCTCCAGAAATAATCGATGAACGACTGTCCGGAGAAATGCGATTCGTACATGTCGACCATGAACTCCCAGGCTTCCTCGGAATCGAGGAGCGTGCGCCGGCCCAGCTTGCCGCGCAGTGGGCCCAGGACGTCGAGCACCTGCTTCAGGTCTTCCAGGTTGCCCCGGGTCTTGAGGCCGAGCAGGGGGTCCTTCAGCCGCGCGAACAGCCTGCCCGCGCCGCCGAACAAGACGTTTCCCGGCGGCAGGTTTTGCAGCACCACCGTGGTCACGCTGACAACGTTATTCGGCAGGTCGTATTGCGGCGTGGTGTCCGTCGACGGGGCCACCACCGTCAGCAGGTGAAAGCTGTGATCGGGCAGGTCGCGGATCATGTCGTGCGCCCACTGCGACACCCCGCCCAGAACGTAAGGGTAGGTGCCCTCCAGAATGAGGCAGATGTCCGCCGTCGTCGATAAGGGGTTCTTGATCACGTCAGGGGCTCCCGGCGGCCGCCGGCCGCGGTGGCCAGGGCGCTCTGGTTCGTCTTGTCCTCGTCCTGCCAGGTTTCCAGAATCTGCATGATGTCGAACGGG